>JALAHE010000196.1 GCA_022712075.1 Galactobacter sp. | reverse complement strand
GTCCAGCAGGAGGTCGCCTACCCCGAGCGCGTCTCCAAGCGCCAGGCCAAGGCCGACGCGAAGGCAGCCGCCCGCGCCGCCCAGGAACCGACCGAGTCCCTCGCCCGCCCAGGCACCCGCAAGAAGGCCTGGATCTGGGCCGTCATCCTCGTGCTCGTCGCGGCGCTCGTGGGACTTGCCGCCTGGTTCTTCGGCGCGGGCCCCGGCGCCCGCGTGCTCATCCCCGAGCTGCGCGGCGCCACCGAGTCTTCCGCCCGCGCCACGCTGGATCAGCAAGGGGTCGGCATCACCGTCGCCACGGCCTTCGACGAGGAGGTCGAGAAGGGCAAGGTCGTCTCCACCGACCCGCCCGGCGGCAGCCAGATCATGCGCATGAACTCCGTAACGCTCCTGATCTCCAAGGGGCCGCAGCTTTACGCCGTGCCCAACGTGGTGGGCCAGTCGCAGGCGGACGCGAAGGCCGCCCTGGCCAAGAACAACCTCGCGCTCGGCAAGGTCACGCAGGCCTACAACGAGTCAATCGCCAAGGGGCTCGTGGTGAGCCAGGCCCGCAAGGTCGGCGCCGAGTTCCGCTCCGGCACCCCCGTGGACGTGGTGATCTCCCGCGGCCCGGCTCCCGTGGAGGTCCCCTCGCTCATCGGCAAGTCCCCCGAGGACGCCGAGCAGCTGCTCTCCGCCCAGGACCTCAAGGCCAAGCAGGGCGAGGACGTCTTCTCCGACGAGGTCCCCGAGGGCCAGGTGGCTCAGCAGGGCACCGAGGCGGGCCAGCAGGTCTCCAAGGGCGCCACGGTCGAGTATCGCGTCTCCAAGGGCCCCGAGCTCTTCGAGATCCCCGGCGTCATCAACAAGAACACGGACGAGGCGACCGCGATCCTCGAGGACGCCGGTTTCGAGGTCGAGGTCCGCTCCGGCGGCGTCTTCGGCACGGTCTTCGACCGGGTGGTCGGCCAGGATCCGCGGGGCGGAACCATGGCCAAGAAGGGCAGCACGGTCACCATCACGGTGTACTGAGCGCCCGGCACCCACGCACAGAGCAAGGGGCCCGACGGCGGGTGGAAACCACCCGCCGTCGGGCCCCTTCGCGTTGTGGCCGTGCTAGCGGGCCGGCGCCTCAGGCGCCCAGGCGCACCACGGCGTCGAGGGCCAGATCCAGCGCCGTGGCGCGGGAGGCGATGCCCCAGCCGCGCGGATCGTGCGCGTCGAGGTCGGCGAGCGAATCGGCCGTGTAGAGCAGCTGGGCGAAGTCGGCGCCGCGGAAGGCGCAGGCGGCGGCGAGGGCGGAACACTCCATGTCCACGACGTCGCAGCCGGCCTCCTTGCGGGCCTCGATGACGGCCGGGGTCTCGCGGTAGAAGCCGTCGGTGGTCCAGGTGGCGACCTCGGCGAACTCGCGGTTGGCGGCGACCAGCGCGTCCTTGACGGCCTGCACCGAGGAGGGCTCCAGCTCGATCCACTCGGCGGCCGGCGCGTAGTGGTAGCTCGTGCCCTCGTCGCGCAGCGCGCGGGTCGGCACCAGCATGGCGTTCTCCTCGTGGGAGTGCAGGGCGCCGCAGGAGCCAACGGCCACGACGTGCTTCACGCCGAGGTTCAGGCCGAACTCGAGGTTCTGCACGGCGGCCGGGGCGCCGAGCGGCGCGAGCACGATCGCGACCTTCTCGCCGCGGTGCTCCGTGACGTAGTACGGGAAGTCGCGCGTGATGGACTCGAGTTCCACCGCGGTCTCCCAGCCGCGCTCGGCGGCAAACTGGTCGACGGTGGGGCCGAGGAAGGCCATGACCATGCGGGTGGGCAGGGTGTCCGGGGCGTGTGCCTCGCGGTCCCATCCCCCGATCAGGTCGTTCTTGTCGGTATCAACATCGAGGATCGGGAACTCGCCACGGGTCAGCATGCCCCGATTCTTTCACGAGGCGGCGCGTGAGCCGAAAGCGCGGGGCGCGCGGGCGTCGTCGTGCCTTTTCTCCCCGGAAACGGACAAACTCCCCGCCAGAGGCGAGGAGTTTGTCCGAAAACCCGGAGCGGACCGGCTCAGCGGCGGGCCAGGCCCTCCGCGACGAGGAAGGCCAGCTCGAGCGACTGCGCGTGGTTCAGGCGCGGGTCGACCACGGTCTCGTAGAGCGCGTCGAACTGCTCCTCGACCACGGGGTCGGAGCCGCCGAGGCACTCGGCGACGTCGTCGCCCGTCATCTCGACGTGCAGGCCGCCCGGGATGGTGCCGAGGGAACGGTGCACCTCGAAGAAGCCGCGCACCTCGTCCAGCACGTCCTCGAAGCGGCGCGTCTTGTAGCCGTTCTTGGAGGTGATGGTGTTGCCGTGCATGGGGTCGGTGACCCACACGACCTGGGCGCCGGCGTCGCGGACGGCCTGGACGATGGGCGGCAGGGCCTCGCGGATCTTGCCGGCACCCATGCGCGTGATGAAGGTCAGGCGGCCCGGCTCGCGCTCGGGATCGAGCTTGTTGATCAGATCGATCGCGTCCTGGCCCGTGGTGGTGGGGCCGAGCTTCACGCCGATCGGGTTCTTGACCTTGGAGAGGAAGTCGACGTGGGCGCCGTCCAGCTCGCGCGTGCGCTCACCGATCCACAGGAAGTGGCCCGAGGTGTCGTAGGGCAGGCCGGTGCGGGAGTCGGTGCGGGTCAGCGCGCGCTCGTAGTCGAGCAGGAGCGCCTCGTGGGCCGCGTAGAACTCGGCGCGCTTGAGCGCCTCGAAGTCGGCGCCGCAGGCCGCCATGAAGTGCACGGCGCGGTCGATCTCGCCGGCCAGCTGCTCGTACTCGTGGTACGCCGGGTTCGCCATGAAGCCCTGGTTCCAGGAGTGCACGCTGCGCAGATCGGCGAAGCCGCCCTGCGTGAACGCGCGGATGAGGTTCAGCGTGGAGGCCGAGGTGTTGTAGGCCGTGATCATGCGCTGCGGGTTGTGCGCGCGGGACTCGGGCGTGAAGTCGTAGCCGTTGACGATGTCGCCGCGGAAGGCGGGCAGCGTGACGTCGCCGCGGGTCTCCACATCGGAGGAGCGCGGCTTGGCGAACTGGCCTGCCATGCGGCCCATCTTGATGACGGGCATCTGCGCGCCATAGGTCAGCACCACGGCCATCTGCAGGATCGTCTTGACGCGGGCCTGGATGCGGTCGGCGGTCGCGGCGGAGAAGGTCTCGGCGCAATCGCCGCCCTGCAGCAGGAAGGCCTCGCCGCGCGCGGCGGCGGCCAGGCGGGACTTGAGCACGTCCACCTCGCCGGCAAAGACCAGCGGCGGCAGCGTGCCGAGCTCGGAGAGCACGCGGGCGTGCTCCGGCGTGCCGGCCCAGCTGGGCTGCTGCTTGGGGTTCATCTGACGCCACGCATCCAGCGCGGGGTCGGTGGCGGGTCCGGACTGCGTGCCGGCGAGCGGGGTATGCACTGGAAGACTCACCCCGTCAGCCTAGTGGGCGCACCGAGGCGGACGCCGTAGCCGCCGTCACGTAGGGACCCGCGGGCGTCATGTGCGCCGCGCGGCAGCGCGCGCCCGCCCAAGCGCCCGGCTCCGGGGCGGCGGCGAAGGGCGGATCAGGCCCGCCCCTCCGGGCGCTCGTGCTTGAACGCCTCGGCCCGGGCGGCGATCTCCGCCTTGACGTCGGCGGCGTAGCGGTCAACGTACTCCTGGCCGGAGAGCCGCTGAATGTCCCGCATCACGCGGTCCGTGAGCTCGCGCAGGGCAGCGCGGTCCCGGATGTCACCCTTGGCCACCTCGATGGGCTCGCCCACGATGATGCCCACGCGGCGCAGGTGCGGCACCACCTTGCCGATCGGCTGCACCTTGTCGGTGCCGATCATGGCCACGGGGATGATCGGCAGGCCCGTCTCGATCGCGAGCCTGGCCACGCCGATTTTGCCGCGGTACATGCGCCCGTCGGGGCTGCGCGTCCCCTCGGGGTAGATGCCAAGCAGGCGCCCCTCGCGCAGGGCCACCTCCCCGGCCTCGAGCGACTTGAGCGAGGCCTCGCCGCCCGCCCGGTCCATGGGCAGCTGGTTTGCCAGCAGGAAGAAGCGCCGCTTGATGGCCCCCTTGAAGCCGGTGCCGGTGAAGTACTCCTTCTTGGCCAGGAAGGAGATGGGCCGCGGCACCATCACGGGCAGGAAGATGGAATCGCTCACCGAGAGGTGGTTGGAGGCGATGATCGCTGCACCCTCAGAGGGGATGTGATGCATCCCGCGCACCCAAGGGCGGAAGAAGAGGCGCGCGAGCGGCCCCACCACAAAGGTCTTGGCGAACCAATAAAACACGGGCGTCTGTGCTCCTTGCTTGCGCTGCACTGCGCGGTGCCGCGCCCACGAGGCGGGCGAGACAGGCCGGCGAAGGGGTTCGCGGCTAGGCTCTAGCTTAAGAGTCCTTTTCCCCGTCCTCGAGGAGCCTCGCATGTCCAAGGACATCTCCACGGCCGACACCTTCGCCGCGTACGTGCACGAGGGTCGCTCGCCCGTGGCCGTCCTCGTCATCCACGGCTTCACGTCGACCCCCGGTTCGGTGTTCCTGTGGGCCGGCGCCTTCGAGGCGGCCGGCTACGACGTCTCGGTGCCCCTCCTCGAGGGCCACTCGAGCCGCTGGGAGGACATGATCGGCGTGCCGTACACGGCGTGGACCGGCGCGCTCGAACGGGAGTACGACCGGCTCGCGCGCAGCCACGACCACGTCGTCGTGGCCGGCATCTCGATGGGCGGCGCGCTCGCGCTGCACCTCGGCGCCGTGCGCCGACCCGACGCGGTCCTGCTCGTCAACCCGGCCGTCGATGGCCTGCCGTGGTTCGCCTTCCTCTCCGGCGCCCTGGCCCCCTTCCTGAAGTCCACCCCGGCCATCGGCGAGGACATCGCGCGACCGGGCCGCAGGGAAAACTCCTACGACGTCACCCCGACGGCCGCCGCCACCGAGCTGCGCCGACTGCAGAGGGCGGTGCGCCGACAACTGCCCGGCGTCGTCGCGCCCATCACCCTCTTCCACTCGGTCCAGGACCACGTGGTGCCGCCCGCCTCGCTGCGCTCGCTACTCGCGGGCCTCACGCCCGCCGCGCGCACGCGCCTGCGCCGAGTGGAACTGCACGAGAGCTACCACGTCGCCACACTCGACTGGGACGCCGAGCTCATCAACGAGGCCTCCGTCGCGGCCGTCGCCGAGGCGACGGGCGTGCCCGCCGATTCCGGGGCCCAGGCATGAGCCGGCCAGACGACGCCGCGGCCTGGGACGACCTCGTGCGTCGCCTCGAGGCGATGGACGGCGGCGAAACCCCGACGCCGCACGGTACCCCCGAGGC
>JALAHE010000195.1 GCA_022712075.1 Galactobacter sp. | reverse complement strand
GCCCTCATGGGCAATGTCTATCAAGGTCTCGTGGCCGTGAACGACGACGGCGAGCTCGTCCCGGTGCTCGCGAGCGCGTGGAGCGTGGACGAATCGGGCACGCGGTACACCTTTGAACTACAGAAGGGCGTGCGCTTTTCCAACGGCGACGAGTTCAGTTCGGAAACCGTGAAGTTCTCGCTCGAGCGCGTGAACACCGACGCCTGGACCAACGGGCTCAAGGCCGGCATGGCCGTCCTCGAGCGCGTGGAGACGCCCGATCCGCTCGTCGCGGTCGCGGTGCTCAAGCGCCCCTCGCAGGCCTGGCTGCGCTCGCTCGCCACGCTCATCGGCGCCATGTTCACGCCCTCGGCGGTGACGGGCCTCAAGGGCGCCGCGGTGGGCACCGGGCCCTTCGAGGTCACGAGCTGGAAGCCCGGCCAGTCCCTGGCCCTGACGCGCCGCGCCGATTACTGGGGCGAGCCGGCCGCCTCCCCGCAGGTCACCCTGCGCTACTACGCGGACAACACCACGGCCGTGAACGCCCTGCGCGGCGGCGCCGTGGACGCCGTCGTGGGCCTCGCGAGCCCCGAGCTGCTCACGCCCTTCGAGAAGAACGCCGACTACCGGATCACGCAGGGCACCTCGACGGGCGAGGTGGTGCTCTCCATGAACAACCAGGCCGTGCCGTTCGACGACGTGCGCGTGCGCCGCGCGGTCATGTACGGCGTGGACCGCGCTGGCGTCATGGCCACCGCCTACGACGGACGCGGCACGCTCATCGGCGCCCCCGTGCCGCCCACCTCCCCGTACTACGAGGACCTCAACGGTGCGTATCCCTACGATCCGGCGCGCGCCACGGCGCTGCTGAAGGAGGCCGGGGTCTACGGCAGCACGGTGACCTTCTCCGTGCCCGACCTGCCCTACGCCGTCGCCGCTTCCCAGGCTGTGGCCTCCGACCTCACCAAGGTGGGCCTCAAGGTCAAGATCAAGGTCCAGGAGTTCCCGGCCGTCTGGCTGCAGGAGGTCCTCACGACGCATAACTACCAGATGTCCGTGATCGGCCACGTGGAGCCGGACGACCTGCTCACCCTGCTTTCCTCCGGTTACTACCTGGGGTACGACGGCGCTCGGGTCGCCTCGATCGCGGCCCGCGCCGACGCGGGGACCACGGAGGAATTCGTGGCAGGCATGCGCGAGGTGGTGCGCACCGCGATCGTCGAGGACGCCGCGGCAGACACCCTCTTCCTGCTCCCCGCGCTGAGCCTCATGCGCGCCTCACTTCAGGGGCTGCCCGTGAACGCGCCGACCACGGCGCTTGACCTCTCCAGGGTGGTGAAGGCATGAGCGGGCTCTGGCGCGGCATCGCGCTCGCCGTGGCTCGCACGGCCGTCACGCTCTTCCTTGCCTCCGTGGTGATCTTCGCGTTGCTGCGGCTGGTGCCCGGCGACCCGGCGCAGGTGGCCCTCGGCGTCGACGCGACGCCCGAGGCCGTGGCAGCCACGCGCGAGCGCTTCGGGCTCGACCGGCCGCTCCTGGTTCAGTATGGCGAGTGGATCGGCGGCCTGCTGACGGGCCGCTTTGGCGAGAGCTTCGTGTCCGGGCAGGACATGAGCGCCATCATCCTCGACCGCACCAACGTCACCCTGTGGCTCGTCATCCCCTCCGTGGTGTTGGCGCTGCTCGTGGCCACCGTGCTCGGCACGTGGGCGGCGCTGCGCCGCGGCAAGCTGGACGGCTTCCTCCTCACGGTGGGCTCGCAGCTGCTCATGGCGGTGCCCGGCTTCCTGGCCGGTGTGCTCCTGGTGCTTCTGTTTTCCCTGGCGCTGGGGTGGCTGCCGCCGTCCGGCTGGGTGGTCCCGAACGACGCGTTCGGCCCGTTCCTGGCCCGGCTTGTCCTTCCAGTGCTGGCGCTGACCGCGGTGCAGGCAGCGATCCTCACGCGCTACGTGCGCTCCGCCGTGCTCGACGTCTCCGGCGCCGACTTCCTGCGCGAGGCCCGCGCCAAGGGGCTCTCGCGCTCCGAGGCGATGGTGCGGCACGGGCTGCGCAACGCCGCCGTGCCGGTCCTGACCGTCACGGGTGTGCAGCTCTCCTCGCTGCTGGTGGGGGCCGTGGTGATCGAGTCGGTGTTCGACATCCCCGGCGTCGGTTCGCTGCTGGTGGAGGCCGTGGGGCAGCGCGACATGGTGACCATCCAGGGCATCGTCATGGTGCTCGTGGCCTTCACCGTCTTGGTGAACCTGGCCGTGGACCTGATCCAGGCCGTGGTGGATCCGCGCCTGCGCGTGGCGGGGGCGGACGCATGAGGCGGGTCAACGTGTCGCTCTGGATCGGCGCGGTACTGACGGGTGCCGTGGTGCTCTTGGCGCTTGTTTCCACCTTCTGGACCCCGTTCGACCCCGTCGCGGCGGACGCCTCGCGGCGACTCCTGGGTCCCGGCGGTGAGCACGTGCTTGGCACCGACAAGTTCGGCCGCGACGTGTTCTCGCAGATCATGGCCGGCTCCCGCGTGACCCTGCTCGTGGGGCTCGTGTCGGTGGGGATCGCCCTGGTGATCGGCACGCCGCTCGGCATCATCGCCGGCATGCGGCGCGGCTGGGTTGAGGAGGCGATCCTGCGCTTCTCGGATCTGTTGCTGGCCTTCCCCGCACTGTTGCTCGCGATCGTCTTCGCCTCGGTGTTCGGGGCCGGGACCGTCTCCGCCATGGTGGCGATCGGCCTGGGTTCAGTGCCGGGCTTCGCCCGCGTGGCCAGGGCCGCGACGCTCTCCATCATGCAGCTGGACTTCGTGGCTGCGGCGCGGGCCTCCGGGCGCTCGGCGTGGGGCGTGGGCGTGCTGCACGTCCTGCCGAACCTCGCCGGGCTGCTCCTGGTGCAGAGCACCGTGACGTTCTCGCTCGCGGTCCTGGCCGAGGCCGCCCTGTCCTACCTGGGCCTCGGCACGCCGCCGCCGGATCCGTCCTGGGGTCGCATGCTGCAGGAGGCCCAGCCCTTCCTCGCGGCGCAGCCGCTGCTCACCGTCTGGCCCGGCGCGGCCATTGCGCTGACGGTGCTGGGGCTGAACCTGCTCGGCGACGGGCTGCGGGACAAGCTTTCAGTGGGGAGGGACGGCCGATGAGCGCAGGGGAGCAGGGGCGAGGGGCCGCGAGGCGGGCCACCATCTCCGACGTCGCGGCGGCGGCCGGCGTCTCGGTGGGAACGGTCTCGCGGGTGCTCAACGGGCACGCCGAGGTGGCGGCCGAGCGGCGCGCGGCGGTCGAACACGCCATCACCCGGCTCGGCTATCGCCGCAACGTGGCGGCCGCGCGGCTGCGCCGCGGGGAGGGCACCGCGCTTGGCCTCTTGGTCGAGGACGTGGCGGACCCCTTCTACTCGCAGATTCACCGGGCCGTCGAGGACGCGGCCCTCGAGCGCGGGTGGACGCTCCTGGTGGCCTCGGGGGCGGGGGAGCCGCGCCGGGCGCGGACCCAGCTTGCTGCGCTCGCCGCGCACGGGGTGGATGCGATGCTTGCCACCTTGCCCGTGGGGCTCGGGGCGGCCGAGGCCGCCTCCTTGATCGGGGCGGGGACGCCGCTCGTGTTGATCGATCGCCCGGCCCGGGGCGAGGCCGACTCGGTCGTGACGGACAACCGCGAGGGGGCGGCGGCTGGGGTGGCCGAGCTGCTGCGCCGCGGGCACCGGCGCATCGCCTGCCTGGTCGACCGCGGTGAACTCCACACCGCCCGCGAGCGCGAGGCCGGCTACCGCGAGGCGATGGATGCTGCCGGAGCCCCCGTGGAACGGGAGTGGGTGGTGCGCAACGCGGCCGACCCGGCGGTGGACCTCGCGGGGGAACTCGGGCGGCTCCTCGGAGCGGAAGCGCCGGTGACCGCGCTCTTCACCGGCAACAACCGCATCACCGCGCGCACGCTGGCCGCCCTCCACACCACGGGGCGGGGGAGCGAGGCCGCCCGGCCGGAGCTCCTGGGCTTTGACGACCTGGAGCTGGCCGAGCACCTGGTCCCGCCGCTGTCGGTCGTGGCGCAGGACGCCGCGGGGCTGGCGCGGGCCGCGGTGGAGCTGGCCGAGTGGCGGCTGGGCGGGGCCACCGCCGCGCCCGCCTGGCGCGAGATTCCGGCGCGGTTGCTGCGGCGCTAGCGACGGGTCGGGGCCTGCCAGGCTCTGAGCCGTCCCGGGCCGGCCTGTACCCCCGCGCGGACGCCGGCACGCTCCCGCGGACGCCGGCACGCTCGCATGGATGCCGGCACGCCGGACACCGCCTCCTGACACCGAACACCGGCCGCCAAAGGATTCTTCGCCCCATCCCTTGTGGTCCAAATCACACGGCGTTAGCCTTGCAGGCACGGTGGATGAATCGATTCATTTGCCGAGTCATCACGAGGAGTCACCATGCCAACCACGCCGTTCGGCGCCGCTGCACGCTGGCGCAAGATCGTGGCACCGGCCGCGAGCGGGGCCCTCCTGCTCGCCGCCGTCGCCGTGCCGGCCGCACCGGCCACCGCGGCTCCGGCCGCCCCCGCCGCGCAGGAATCCCTCTCGTCCTTCGTCAATCCGTTTGTCGGCACCGAGAGCGAGGGCAACGCCTACCCCGGCGCCACCGTCCCGTTCGGCATGGTGCAGCTGAGCCCCAACAACACCAATAGCTACGCCTCCACCTCGTACTCCAAGAACGCCGGTCGGGTGTGGGGCTTCAGCCACCGCAACATCAACAGCGCCGGCTGCCCGGCCGCGGGCGAGGTGCTCGTGACCCCCACGACCACCGCCACCCCGGCCACCACGCGCGCCTTCCTTCGCATCAAGGACCAGGCCTCCACGGAGAAGGCCCAGGCCGGCTCCTACGAGGTGCAGCTCCAGAACGACGTCAAGGCGGAGCTCACCGCCACGACTCGCACGGGCGTGCACCGCTACACCTTCCCGGCCACCGGCACCGCCAACCTCTCCTTCAACGTGGGGCAGTCGCTCAACAAGACCGACGCCAGCTCGGTGCGCTGGGTGGACGATCGCACCCTCGAGGGCACCATGACCACCGGCGGCTTCTGCTGGGACGACGGCGCGCGCACCACCTACCACTTCAGCGCGCGCTTCGACCGCGCCCCGCAGCAGACCGGCGTGTGGAACGGCTCGGGCGCCGTCACGTGGGGCTCCGCCGCACGTGAAACCGCCAGCGGCAACAACGGCGCCGTGGCCCGCTTCGACACCACCTCCGACCGCGACGTCGAGGTGTCGATCGGCGTCTCCTTCGTGGACGTCGAGGGGGCCCGCGCGAACCGCACCCAGGAGGTGAGCGCCGCCGGTGGGACCTTCGATTCCGTGAAGCAGGCGGCTCATCGCGCCTGGGACGAGCGCCTCTCTGCCGCGACCATCCAGGCCTCCACCCAGGCCAAGCGCGTGTTCTACACGCAGCTGTACAAGTCCTTCCTCTCGCCCACGATCGGCTCCGACGTGGACGGCCGCTACCGCGGCATGGACGGCAAGGTGCACGAGGCCAAGGGCTGGGATTACCACCAGACCTTCTCCCTCTGGGACACCTACCGCACGCAGGCCGCGCTCCACGCGCTCTTCGCACCGAAGGAGGCGCAGGACATCGTGCGCTCCATGGAGCGCCACCGGGTGGAGGGTGGTTGGCTTCCGCGCTGGTCGCTCGGCGCCAACGAGACGAACGTGATGGCTGGCGATCCCGTCTCGGCGTGGGTCGCCGAGAACTTCGCCTTTGGCACCGTTCCGGAGGACATCGCCGATTCCCTGTGGGGCCACCTCATCGAGAACGCCACCACCACGCCGCCGGCCGGGGTGGCGACCGTGGGGCGCCGCAGCGCAGATTTCTGGATCAAGAACGGCCACATCCCCTTCTACTCCGAACGCGAGCCGGGCCTGGGCCAGCAGTTTGAGGAGTACCGCCACGGCGGCTCGGCCTCGATGGAGTTTGCGGTCTCCGACGCCTCCATCGGCAACGCGGCGGCCCGCACGGGCCGCGACGGCGGTGAGGCCTTCCGCGAGCGCGGCACCAACTGGCAGCGCCTGTGGAACCCGGACGTGAAGCTCACGGGTGGTTTCACCGGCATGGTCAATGCGGTGCGCCCCGACGGCACGTTCGTGAGCGTCCCGGAGAAGTCGACGGTTCTCGACTCGGGCTTCCACGAGGGCACCGCGTGGCAGTACCAGTGGATGGCCATGCAAGACGTGGAGGGTCTGCAGAAGAAGATGGGAGGCCGCGAGGAGTTCCTCAAGCGCCTCGACTACTACTTCTCGATGAACGACCTCAAGGCCAAGCCCGGCGCCACCCCCGCCGGCTGGGCTCGCGGCGGCAGCGACTACTACTCGAGCATCGGCTACAACCCCGGCAACGAGCCAACCATCATGAATCCCTGGCTCTACAACGCCGTGGGTCAACCGGCCAAGGTCAACGACGTACTGGCCGCCAACCTCAACCGCTTCCCGGACACCCCCGGCGGCGGCGTCGGCAACGACGACCTCGGCACGCTTTCGTCCTGGTACGTCATGGCCACGCTCGGCTTCCAGCCCGTGACCCCCGGTTCCGGCCTCCTGGCGCTGAACTCGCCGCGGGTCGAGGCGGCAACGCTTCGCCTCGGCGACAAGAGCGTCACCATCACGGCCGCCGGCGCCCACGAGTCGCTGCCGCGCTACACGCGCTCCCTGAGCGTGGACGGCGCCAAGCACGAGGCGACGTGGATCGACGTCAACGATCTGCGCCGGGCCACCAGCCTCAACTACGAGCTCAGCGCCACCGCCGATGGCCTGAGCTGGGGCACCGCCCGCGACGCGTGGCTGCCGAGCACCTCTGCGCCGCTCAAGGCGGACGTCACGGCCTCCGTCAAGGCATCGCAGGACGTGCACCTCAAGAAGGCCACCGAGCACACGCTCGGCACCGTGAGCGCCGTACGCTCCGCCGGCACGAGCGGCGCCGGCGAGGCGATCGCCTCCTGGAGGCTCCCGGTGCGGGCCACCCTCACGGTGGATGGCCAGCCGGTGCCCGTCCGGGCGGTCGCCAAGGGTGACGCGTGGGAGCTCGTCGCATCGCTCCCGGCCCTTAAGGGCGGCAAGCACCAGGCCGTCCTCACGGTGAGGCAGGCCGACGGCGTGGACCGCTGGGCCCCCGAGGTCTTCGCCCCCGTCACGACGAGCTTCCAGCTCTTCGCCTCGGCCCGTCCCGCCAAGTAGGCGGGCCGGCCCACCCGGGAGGGGCCCGCCGCCGCGGGGGGACCCCCCGGCGGGGGGCCCCGCGCGCCGGCCGGGGCCGCCGG
>JALAHE010000194.1 GCA_022712075.1 Galactobacter sp. | reverse complement strand
TCTACGGCGAGGGCGTCGCGGCCGTGCCGCTGGCCAACCGCGCCACCATCGGCAACATGTCCCCGGAGTTCGGCTCCACGGCCGCCATGTTCCCGATCGACGACGTCACCCTCGGCTACCTGCGCCTCACGGGCCGCTCCGACGAGAACATCGCTCTCGTCGAGGCGTACACCAAGGAGCAGGGCCTCTGGCACGACCCGTCCAAGGAGGCCGCGTACTCGGAGTACCTCGAGCTTGACCTCTCCACCGTGGTTCCCTCCATCGCCGGCCCGAAGCGTCCCCAGGACCGCATCGAGCTGACGGAGGCCAAGACCCAGTTCCGCAAGGACATCCACAACTACTCGACGGACGAGGACACGCGCGGCGTTGGCCGCCCGTCCAAGGCCGTGGACGTCAAGATGGCCGACGGTCGCGAGTTCGAGCTGGATCACGGCTTCGTGTCCATCGCCTCGATCACCTCGTGCACCAACACCTCGAACCCGTCCGTGATGCTGGCCGCCGCCATCCTGGCGCGCAACGCCGTGCAGAAGGGCCTGTCCTCGAAGCCGTGGGTCAAGACCTCCGTTGCCCCGGGCTCCAAGGTCGTCACGAACTACTACGAGAAGTCCGGCCTCATCCCGTTCCTCGAGAAGCTCGGCTTCTTCGTGGTCGGCTACGGCTGCGCCACCTGCATCGGCAACTCGGGCCCGCTCGAGTCCGAGATCTCCGAGGCCGTCCAGGCCAACGACCTCTCCGCCGCCGCGGTGCTCTCTGGCAACCGTAACTTCGAGGGTCGCATCAACCCCGACGTCAAGATGAACTACCTGGCCTCCCCGCCGCTGGTCATCGCCTACGCCCTGGCCGGCACCATGGACTTCGATTTCGAGAAGGACGCGCTGGGCCAGGACGCCGACGGCAACGACGTCTTCCTGAAGGACATCTGGCCGAACCCGATCGAGGTTCAGCAGGTCATGGACGCGTCCATCGACCGCGAGATGTTCACGAACGACTACGCCTCCGTGTTCGACGGCGACTCGCGCTGGCAGGGCATCGACACCCCCGAGGGCAACACCTTCGACTGGGCGTCGGACTCCACCTACGTGCGTAAGCCCCCGTACTTCGAGGGCATGCAGGCCGAGCCGGCCCCGGTGCAGGACATCGAGGGCGCGCGCGTGCTGCTGAAGCTGGGCGATTCGGTCACGACCGACCACATCTCCCCGGCCGGCTCGTTCAAGTCGGAGACCCCGGCGGGTCAGTACCTGATCGCCAACGGCGTGGATCGCAAGGACTTCAACTCCTACGGCTCGCGCCGTGGCAACCACGAGGTCATGATCCGCGGCACCTTCGCGAACATCCGCATCAAGAACCAGCTGCTGGACGGCGTCGAGGGTGGCTTCACCCGCGACTTCACCCAGGCCGATGCCCCGCAGTCGTACGTGTACGACGCGGCGCAGAACTACCAGGCCGCCGGCACCCCGCTGGTCGTCCTGGCCGGCAAGGAGTACGGCACCGGTTCCTCGCGTGACTGGGCAGCCAAGGGCACCGCGCTCCTGGGCGTCAAGGCCGTCATCACCCAGAGCTACGAGCGCATCCACCGCTCCAACCTCATCGGCATGGGCGTCCTCCCGCTGCAGTTCCCCGAGGGCGAGTCCGCCGACACGCTGGGCCTGACCGGCACCGAGACCTTCTCGGTCCATGGCGTCACGGCGCTGAACGAGGGTGTCACGCCCAAGACGGTCAAGGTCACCGCGGTGGCCGAGGACGGCAAGGTCACGGAGTTCGACGCGGTTGTCCGCATCGACACCCCCGGCGAGGCCGACTACTACCGCAACGGCGGCATCCTGCAGTACGTGCTGCGCAGCATCACGGCCAACGCCTGATCGCTTCGCCTCACGGCACACGTCGAGGGCCCCTTCCGCACCTGGTGCGGGAGGGGCCCTCGGCCGTCAGCGGATGAGGCGGCTCACGCCGTCGGGCCGCCGGGGTCACGTTCGGGCGCCGCGCGGCGGCGCTAAGATGGATGCTTGGAAACAGCCAACGGAAGGACACGACGGCGTGACGCTGCTTGAGGGGATTCGCTCCCCGCGGGACCTGCGCTCCCTGGGGCGCGAGGAGCTCGCGACCTTGGCTCAGGAGATCCGCGATTTCCTCATCTCCCACGTGGCCAGGACCGGCGGACACCTCGGCCCCAACCTTGGCGTGGTCGAGCTGACGCTTGCTCTGCACCGCGTGTTCGATTCACCCAACGACACCCTCGTCTTCGACACGGGCCACCAGTCGTACGTGCACAAGCTCGTGACCGGTCGCCAGAACTTCGACACCCTGCGCCACGAGGGCGGGATGTCCGGCTACCCCTCGCGCTCCGAGTCGGAGCACGACGTCGTGGAGTCGTCTCACGCTTCGAGCTCGCTCGCGTGGGTGGACGGGATTTCCCGCGCCAGGGCGCTGGCGGGGGAGAAGGACCGCTGGACGGTCGGCGTCATCGGCGACGGCGCCCTGACGGGCGGCATGGCCTGGGAGGCCCTCAATAACATCGCGGCGGACCCCGAGCGGCACGCCGTCATCGTGGTCAACGACAACGGCCGCTCCTACGCCCCCACGGTGGGCGGCCTGGCCCGCACCATGCAGGGGATCTCGGGCACGGTTGGCCGCAAGATCGACAAGGTCCGCGTCTCCCGTCCGTACGAGGACACCATGCGCTTCCTCAAGCAGCGCCTCAAGGACGGCAACGCCTTCTCGCAGTTCACCTACAAGTCGCTGCACGCGGCGAAGGCCGGCATCAAGGATTGGTGGGCCCCGCAGGGCCTCTTCGCCGATCTCGGCATCAAGTACATCGGCCCGGTGGACGGGCACAACCAGGCCGAGGTCGAGGAGGCGCTCTCCGCCGCCAAGGCCTTCGGCGGACCGGTGATCGTGCACGTGATCACGCAGAAGGGCCACGGCTACGCGCCTGCCGTCGCCGACGAGGACGATCAGTTCCACGCCGTCGGCGTCATCGACCCGGCCACCGGCAAGCCGCTCAAGGCCTCGTCCGGCCCGTCCTGGACCTCGGTCTTTGGCAACGAGCTGGCCGACATCTCCGACGAGCGCCCCGACGTCGTAGGCATCACGGGCGCCATGCTCATCCCCGTTGGCCTCTCCGCCATGAAGGAACGCCACCCGGAGCGCGTCATCGACGTGGGCATCGCCGAGCAGCACGCCGTGGCCTCGGCCGCGGGCCTGGCCTTCGGCGGCTTCCACCCCGTCGTGGCCGTCTACGCCACGTTCCTGAACCGCGCCTACGATCAGCTGCTCATGGACGTGGCGCTGCACCGCGCCGGCGTGACCTTTGTGCTGGACCGGGCCGGCGTGACCGGCCCGGACGGCGCGAGCCACCACGGCATGTGGGACATGGCGCTGGTCCAGTCCATCCCTGGGCTTCACCTCGCGGCCCCCCGCGATCCGGGGCGCCTGCGCGAGCTGCTGCGCGAGGCCGTAGCGATCGCCGACGCCCCCAGCGTCCTGCGCTTCCCCAAGGGCACGGCCGGCGCCGACATCCCGGCGATCGCCCGCACCGTTGACGGCGTGGACGTGCTTGCAGACTCGGGCGAGGAGGAGCCGGACGTGCTCCTCGTGGCGGTCGGCGCGTTTGCCGAGCTCGCGCTGGATGTGGCGGCCCGCCTGAAGGATCAGGGCATCAGCTCCACCGTGGTTGACCCGCGGTGGGTGCTTCCCGTGCCGCGCTCCATCATCGACATGGCCGATCGCCACCGCCTCGTGGTCACGCTGGAGGACGGCGTGCGCGCGGGCGGCGTGGGTGCGCGCCTGCGCCAAGAGATGCGCGCGGCCGGCGTCGACACCGGCCTGAACGAGGTGGGCCTGCCCGACGAGTTCCTGGATCACGGCACGCGCGAGCAGGTGCTGGACCGCGTGGGCGTCAGCGCCCAGCAGATCACGCAGGACGTCGTGGCGCAGGTGCTCGGGACCAAGGTCCCGCGCGCGAGGCCGGTCGGCCAGCGCGCCGCCACGGGCGCCCTGCCCGTGGTTCCGCTCTTCCCGCCGTCCCACCCCTCCGAGAAGGACGCCGACGCGTGAGCGCACCAGAGGGCCTGCCGCGGCGGCCGCTGAGCTTCACGGCCGGCGAGACCGTCGTGACGCGCGCGTGGAAGTACAACGGGCAGGCCCACTGGGTGGTTCCGGGCCTCGCGCTCGGCTCGGACGAGCACGGCGAGTGGATCTACCAGCCCGCCGGCAGCTTCATCGCCAGGCCCGGCATGGCCTTCTTCGCGCGCTCCGACGCCGTGACGCTCTCCCCGGCCTCGGGCGAGTGGCTCGCCACCTTCCACTCGGGGGAGGACCGCAACGGTCTGCTGCTGTACATCGACCTCTCCACGGCCATCGGCTGGGCGCCGCTCGGCCCGCGCGGTCACGAGCTGCACTCGATCGACATGGACCTCGACGTCGTGGAGCGCGCTGGGCGCGGCATCTACCTCGACGATGAGGACGAGTTCGAGGAACACCGCGTGGCCTACGGCTACCCCGACGAGCTCAGCTCGGCCATCGCGGCCGAGGCCCGGGACCTCCTGGCCCGCGTGGCGGCCCGCCAGGCGCCGTTCGACGGCGCGGCGCTGAGCCGTTTTGACCAGGGCCGCGCGTTGCTCGACGCCGCCTCGGCCCGCTAGATCTTCACCCCACCGAAAGGCACCCAACGATGCCCATCCTGCGCAGCTACCGCACCGACGAGGACGGCCAGCTCTCCTTCCGCGAGGCCTGGTACGACGAGGAGGTCGCGCAGTTTGTCATCAACCGCGGCCCCGTCGGCCACCTCTCCGAGACCCCTGTGGTTGAGGACGACGTCACCCCCGAGGCCGGCGAGGCGCTCCTCGAGGCCTTCGAGGAGGCCTGCCAGGAGGACGGCTACCGCGAGCTGAGCCAGGACGAGCAGTTCTGGCTCTACGTGCGCTTCCCGTCCAAGACCGCCGGCGGGTCCCCGCGCGAGCACAGCCTGCGCGACGCCGTGGTGGGCGGCCTCACGGGCCACCTGGCCTGGCGCGGTCTCGGCACGGTGGAGGGCTCCGTCTTCGGTCCAGGCCGGCTCACGGTCGCCGTCCTGACGCCCGAGCCCAAGGGCGCGCTCAAGGCCACGATCTCGTGCCTCCGCGAGGTCGCCAAGTCGGACCTGACGAAGGCCGTCATCGCCGTGGCCCCCGGCGCCGAGCCGGCGGCTGCCAAGATCAAGCACCCACTGCCGGCGAAGGGCGACTTCCCGGTGGACGAGCTACCCGAGGCCGACGAAGCCTGAGCGCCGGCCGTCGCCGATCTGGTTAGGCTGAGGGGCATGAGCGAGATGAACTACGTGCACCTGGGCAAGAGCGGCCTCGTCGTCTCCGAGATCGGCCTCGGCTGCAACAACCTCGGCCGCCCGGGCACCGCCACGCTGAGCCAGGAGGGCACCGACGCGGTGGTCCACGCGGCCATCGACGCCGGCGTGACCCTCTTCGACACCGCCGACATGTACGGTGCGGAGCCGGGCCTGTCCGAGACCCGGCTCGGCGCCGCGCTCCGCGGCCGCCGCGACGAGGTCGTCGTCGCCACGAAGTTTGGAATGAACGCTGGCACCGCCAACGGCCATGACTTCGGGGCGCGCGGCTCCCGCCGCTACATCGTCCAGGCCGTCGAGGCCTCGCTGACGCGCCTGCAGACCGATCACATCGACCTGTACCAGTTCCACACGCCGGATCCCGGCACCCCCATCGAGGAGACGCTCTCAGCGCTCGACACCCTCGTGCAGCAGGGCAAGGTGCGCTACATCGGGCATTCGAACCGCGCCGGCTGGCAGATCGCCGAGGCCGAGTTTGTGGCCCGCGAGCTGGGGACCGAGCGCTTCATCAGCGCCCAGAACCACTACAACCTGCTGGATCGCCGCGCCGAACTCGAGGTGCTTCCGGCGGCGCGCGCGTTCGGGCTCGGCGTGCTGCCGTACTTCCCCCTCGCCAACGGCCTGCTCACCGGCAAGTACTCATCGGGCGTTGCCCCGGAGGGCTCGCGGCTCACGCACTCGCGCACTGAGTACCTGGCCGGCGCCGACTTCGAGCAGCTGCGCGCCTTCGGTGCCTTTGCGTCCGAGCGCGGACTCAGCGAGATCGCCGTGGCCTTCGCGTGGCTTCTGGCCCAGGCCCCCGTCGCCTCGGTCATCGCCGGCGCCACCCGTCCCGAACAGATCCGCGAGAACGCGACGGCCGGCGCGGCCAGGCTCGGCGCCGATGACCTGGCCCGGCTGGACGAGATCTTCCCTCCCGCCGCCAAGATCGCCCTGTTCTAAGCCGGCCGGGCCGGCGTTCGCCTGCCCGACGGCGGGCGCTCGCCTCGGGTGCCTCCCCGCGCCGTGGGCGCGGGGTGGCACCCGGCCGGCCCGTGCGTCGTCGGGCAATTCACAGCGAGGCGGGGCCGACACGCACCCCAATGGTCACGGGCAGATCACGGCCGGCCACTAGAGTGGCGAGGGCCGGCGCCTCTCTTCCCCGACCCGCCGCACCATCATGTCGCGCGCCGGCGGCCGGTGCGGGAGTGTGGCCCCCATGATCAGATTCGACCATGTCACCAAGGTCTACGACACCCCGGATAAGCCGGCGCTGAACGGCGTCGACCTCGAGGTGGACCGCGGCGACTTTGCCTTCCTCGTGGGCGCCTCCGGCTCCGGCAAGTCAACCTTCATCCGCCTCGTGCTGCGCGAGGAACGCGCCACGCGCGGCTCGGTGCACGTCGCCGGCACGAACGTCGACTCGCTCGCCTCGTGGAAGGTGCCGCGCCTGCGCCGCAACATCGGCGTGGTGTTCCAGGATTTCCGGCTGCTGCCGCAGAAGACCGTGTTCGCGAACGTCGCCTTTGCCATGCAGGTGATTGGCAAGTCCCGCGCCATGATCAAGGAGACCGTCCCGCAGGTGCTGGAGACCGTCGGCCTGCGCGAGAAGGCCGGGCGCCTGCCGCACGAGCTCTCCGGCGGCGAGCAGCAGCGCGTGGCGATCGCCCGTGCCGTGGTCAACCGCCCGGCGATCCTCCTGGCCGACGAGCCCACGGGCAACCTCGACCCCGAGACGAGCCGCGGCATCATGGAGATCCTCGAGACGATCAACCAGAACGGCACGACCGTGGTCATGGCGACCCACGACGACGAGATCGTGAACCGCATGCGCAAGCGCGTCATCGAGCTGGATCACGGGCGGGTCCTCCGCGACGAGCGCGGCGGCGAGTACCACGCGGTGGGGGGTCGGCTCGTGCTGCCGAACTCCGGCCAGGCCATCGCCCCGTTCGACTCCGAGGAGGATGAGCTGTGAAGCTCTCGTTCATGCTCTCCGAGATCGCCTCGGGGCTGCGCCGCAACCTCTCTATGGTGGTTTCGGTCATCCTGGTCACCTTCGTTTCCCTCACCTTCGTTGGCTCCGCGGCGCTGCTCCAGGCCCAGGTTGGCAAGATGAAGGGCTACTGGTACGACAAGGTCCAGGTCGCCATCTACCTGTGTTCCCCGAGCCCCGAAACGGCAAACTGCGCCGTGGGCGCCGACGGCAAGTACGTCACGGCGACCGAGGAACAGACGAAGGGCATCGAGGAGGTGCTCAAGTCGGCCGAACTCAAGCCCTACGTGGAGTCCTTCCAGTACGAGTCGCAGCAGGACGCGTTCAAGAACTTCCAAGAGCAGTACGGCAACCGCTCCATGGCGGAGTCGGTCAAGCCCGAGCAGCTCCCGGCCTCCTTCCGCGTCAAGCTCGTTGACCCCGAGAAGTACGACGTGATCAACGAGCGTTTCTCGTCCCTGCCTGGCGTGGACATCGTCCTCGATCAACGGCAGTACCTGACCACCATCTTCGGCATCATCAACACCGCCTCGCTCGTGGCGGTGATCATCGCGGCCGTGATGCTGGTCTGTGCCGTGCTGCTCGTGGCCACGACCATCCGGCTCTCGGCGTTCACGCGGCGCAGGGAGACGGGCATCATGCGCCTGGTTGGCGCGTCCAAGGCGGTGATCCAGACCCCGTTTGTGCTGGAGGGCGTGATCGCCGCGGCGATCGGCGCGATTTTGGCTTCCGGTGTGCTCTGGGCGGTGCTTCAATTTGTGGTTCAGGATCGGCTGGCCCAGCAAAACCTCAACATGGCATTCATCGACCCGAGCGAGATGCTCTGGGTGGCCCCGGGTCTGTTGATTCTGGGAGTTCTCTTGGCGTGGGGCTCGTCCCTGCTAACCTTGAGGCGCTACCTGAAGGTCTGACCCTGTCCAGGCAGTCCAGGCAGCATTCCCGGGCCCGCTCGCGCGGAAACGGGGGAAAGGAAGCACCCGTGAGTGAGACCACCCGCCATTCCTTGGTCCGTACCGTCATGACAGGCGCCCTCGTGAGCGTCTTCGGGTTGGGCCTGGGAATCACGCCAGTGCACGCCGACAAGCTCGATGACCAGAAGGAACAGATCGAGAAGCAGATCCAGGGATCCGAGGAGGATCTCGAGGATCTGAACTCGACCCTGGACGCCGCGGCCAAGAAGCTGAAGGAGTACCAGGACAAGCTGCCGGCCGCCCAGCAGCGCTTGGCTTCCGCGGAGGCGGCCGTGACGGCCGCGCGTTCCAAGGTCGAGGCCCTGCAGGCCAGGCTGTCCGAGGCCCAGGCCTCGCGCACCGAGCTCTCCGCCGACCGCGCCAAGCGCGAGCAGGCCGGCACCGACTCGCAGGCGATTGTGGGGCAGATCGCCGCCAACGCCTACCGCACGGGCGGGGCGTCCTCCGTCGGTGGGAACCTTGACGTGCTCTTCTCCGGCGAGGACCCGCAGGTCGTTGCCGGTTCGCTCGAGCTGGCCAGCCGCGTCATGCAGGCCCAGAACAAGACCATGGGATCGCTGCGAGAGCAGCAGGCCCAGGACGCCAATGATGCTGCGCGCCTCAAGGCGGTTGAGGACCAGATCGCGGATCTGAAGGCTCAGGCCGACGAGGCGCTGACGCAGCAGAAGGGTGCCCGAGACGCCGCGCAGGCCGCGAAGGACGAGGTCGATAAGATCCTCGCCGACACTGCCAGCGCGCAGGCGGACCTCAAGTCCCAGATCTCAGATGCCCAGGGCAAGCTGGATCAGCAGAAGCAGGACCAGGCGGACATCAACGCCGCGATCAAGGAGCGCCAGGAGCGCCTCAAGCGCGAGGCCGAGGAGCGCGCCAAGAAGGCGGCCGCCGAGGCGGCAAAGAAGCGCAAGGCGGCCCAGGAGGCGGCCAAGAAGAAGGCAGCCAACGCCGCGAAGCTGGCGGCCGAGGCCGCCGCCGCCGAGGCGAGCGCCAACGAGGCCAAGGACAACGCCACGCCGTCCAAGAACTTCAACGAGTCCTCGTGGGGGCTCATCGTCCCGTCCACGGGCGGCTACATCTCCTCGCGCTATGGCTGGCGTCCCACGCCCGCCGGCACCATCGACTACTTCGGCACGGGCGGCTACGTCCACGCCGGGCAGGACTGGGGCTACAACGGCCGCTGCGGCGCGCCGATCAAGGCGGCAGCGGACGGCACCGTCGAGTGGGCCGGCTGGAAGGGCAGCCACGGCATCATCGTCTCGCTCGACCACAACATCGTGAAGGGCCACGCGCTCACCACGAACTACAACCACATGACCCGCGTGGCGGTCAGCGTGGGCCAGCGCGTCAAGCAGGGCCAGACCATCGGCTACGTGGGCTCCACCGGTAACTCGACCGGCTGCCACCTGCACTTCGAGACCATCGTGGCTGGCGCCTACCGCAACCCGGCCGGCCTGCTTCCTTAAGGCCGGACGCGGACCCTGTGGGGCCTGGCGGGCACGGCACGACGGCGGCGGCGCCCCGCACGGGGGGCCCCCCCCCGCGGGCGGGCCGTGGCCGGGGTGTGCGGCCCGCCCCCAGCGCGGCACTGCAAGCGCCCGGCCGCGCGGTGAGTAGGATGGATGCTTCCGCGCCCGGCGCGGACACCACGGCATGGAGAGGAGGTAAGCCATGGGAAAGAAGAAGGACGACGACTCCCGCAATAAGGTCGTCGCGAGCAACCGCAAGGCGCGGCCCGACTACGCCCTGCTGGATGAGTACGAGGCGGGCATGGTGCTCACGGGCACCGAGGTGAAGTCGCTGCGCGAGGGCAAGGCCTCGCTGATCGACGGATTCTGCACGTTCTACCGCGACGAGCTTTACGTCGAGGGTGTGTACATCCCCGAGTACCTCAACGGATCCTGGACCAACCACGCCGCGCGCCGCCGCCGCAAGCTGCTGCTGCACCGCGACGAGCTGAACAAGATCCAGCGCAAGTCCGAGGAATCGGGCCTGACGATCGTGCCGCTGTCCCTGTACTTCAAGGACGGCAGGGCCAAGCTGCAGATCGCTGTGGCGCGAGGCAAGCGCGAGTACGACAAGCGCCAGACGCTGCGCGAGAAGCAGGACAACCGCGAGGCGCAGCGCGCCATGCGGGCACGCAATCGCGGAGGCGACGCAGAGTAGGCGCCGTGCCGTCCGCGCCGGGTTCCCGCCCTCGGGGGGAATGAAGCGTGGGGGAGCGGGGTTATACTCTTTGTACCCATCCGGTGCGCTGGGCGGGCGGATTCCCCTCTCGAGGGGTCTTGGAAATTCAATACGGGGATGATCGGTTTCGACGATGTGAGTCGCGACAGGAGAAGCGGGCCAAGGATGCAGAGTCATCTTGTGAACGCTCTCTGCAAACTAATAAGTGCCGAATCCAAGCGCACTGACTTCGCTCTCGCTGCCTGATTGCAGCCAGACGGTCCGTTAGCCCTCCGCTGCTATCGCGGGGGATGCTAGCGTCAGCTAGATAGCCACTGCTGAGTACCTGCGTCGCAGGGGTGCTCGGGACTTTTTCTGCGACTGAGCCCGGAAGTACGAGCCACTTGTCCAAGTGATGGCTCTTGGGGCTGAGAAACTTCCTTTTGGACTGCGCCCGGAGAAGACCTGGCAACACCACATCGGACGGGGGTTCAATTCCCCCCATCTCCACTTCCCGTAGCCGAAGGGCCCCGGATCCTCACGGATCCGGGGCCCTTCGTGCGCGCCGGGGCGTGTTAGCCGGCAAAGATCAGCGCGGGGCGGCCGGGGGACGCGACGGCCGGCCGTGATGAAGGCCACCTCCATGGGTTCGCTGTGATGGAATGGGGCCATGAACCCCTCGCGCAGCACGCTCATGACGATCCTGCCCGTGGTCGTCGGCTTTGGACTTCTCGGCGCCTCCCTCTTCCTCTTCCGCTACCAGGTGGTCCTCGGGGCGATCC
>JALAHE010000193.1 GCA_022712075.1 Galactobacter sp. | reverse complement strand
GTGGGCCGGGTCGGGGGCGGCCGGACCCGTTGCAGTACACACCCTTTCCAGGTGCGCGGGGCCCCCCCCGAAGGGCGCGGGGGGGGCCCCTCGTGCGTCCGGAAGGGTCAGCGCACGCGCTGGGCGGCGGCGGTGCGCCCGCTCGAGACGTAGCCGTCCTTCGATGCCGCAATGCGGAAGCCGAGCTTGGCCCCGCGGTCGCTGCGCTTGGGGGTGTAGCTGGACTTCGTCGCACCCTTGATGTCGCGCCCGTTCTTGGTCCACTGGTAGCGGTAGCTGACGCCGGAGGTCCACGTGCCGGTGCGCGTGACGCTGACCTTCTTGCCGACCTTCGGGACGGACGAGAGCTTCGCACCGCCGACCACCAGCTTGCCGCGGTTGATCAGTTGCGTGGGCTGGCTCGTGCGGCTCACCGAGGTGAAGTTCGGATGCGACCCGGTCACGCGCAAGGAGACGGTGCCAGCGCGGTAATCCGCTGCGGTGACGGTGTAGCTGGACTTCGTCGCCCCGCTGATGGGTTTGCCGTTGCGCAGCCACCGATACGTGAACGTGGCTCCGGAGGTCCAGCCGTTCGTAGAGGCGGTCAGTTTTTGACCCACGAGCACCTTGCGGGTCGCGTGACCCGGCACCGCGGAGGCCAGGGGGAACTTCGCGACCTTGATGGTGGACAGGGAGGAGACGGCCGGGCGCCAACCGGCGGTGGTGGCCGTCCACCTGGCCTGCAACGTGGCGTTGCTGTCGGCTCGGGTCAGAACGTAATCGCTCTTTGTCGCGCCCGAAATCGCTTGGCCGTTGCGGTACCAGCGCACGGTGGCGGCCTCGCCCACCCCGTACCTGGACAGGAACGGATCGAACGTGGCGACCTCGGAGCCGATGGAGAGCCGAGCCCCGAACGCCGTGCCAGTCTGCGCAACGCGGTTGAGCGTGTACTTCAGCCCAGCACCGTTCGGCGCGGGCGTGGCCGCGACGGTGGCTGCCTCGGTGCGCGGCCAGTACTCATCGAAGGAGAGGTAGTTGCCGGGGCCGCGCTGGGAGTAGAAGAACGTGCGGCCGATGTCCGCGGGGCCGAAATCACGCCAGTGGGTGCCTCGCACGACGTCGGCCACGATGCGCCCGTCGGCGAGCACCTCATACCAGCCACCCTTGGGGCCGCTCCCCGACCCGGAGTAGTCGGTCAGGGGCGCCGCGCCGTTGTCCAGCGCGGAGGTTCTGGCGCGCGCCGTGGGGGCGACGTCGTAGCTCAAGGTTTCCCACGAGCTGCGGCCGGACACGTCGGCCGGGGCCGAGGTGCGGGTGATCGTGGCGCCGTCGGGCGTCGTGGCCGTCACCGTCAGGGTGACGGGACCGGATGCCGAAGACGAGGAGGGCACCCACGTCTTCTCGGTTGAGAGCACCTCGCCCGTGTCGGCGCGCTTCCACGCGTAGCTGAGCCGATCCGTGAACCAGGCGCCCATTCGGATCGGGACTGCCGCGTTCCGGTCCACGGTCACAGGAAGCCGCGGGGCCGGGGCCGCGACGGGGGAGGTGGCGGTGAAGCGCAAGCCCTTCGCCGCCGCAAAGGCTGGAACGGATGACTCGAGGGTCTGGGAGTACCCGGGAGTGGAATCCGCCCGATCGAGCGAGACCTTGATGCGGGTGATGAACACCTCGCCCGCGGGGAGGGCTGACTCGTCGCCGGAATCGGGCAGCGTGAGCGTTGCCGAATAGCTGGCGCGCTGGGCATCCCCGGACACCCGGGTGGGGGTGGCCGTCGTGAGGACCCGCGAAACGTAGTCACCCTCGGCCTGGCGTTGGGCCACCGTGACGGCGACCGGGGCGGGGGAGTAGGCCTCCCCCGAGGGGCAGCTCACGGAGAACGAAAGCTGCACCGCTCCGCCTGCGGTCGCGGAGGAAGCGCTCAGCGCTGGCCGCTCCAAGGCAGCCGCGGCGTACACGGGGGAGGTGGAGAGGCACACCTCGCGGTCGGGTTCAGCCGCGGCGGTGGGCGCCACAAGGCCCACGAGCCCGAGCGCGAGGGCGACGGACGACGCGGAGAGAATGCTGCGGGGGCGACGACGGGTCACGGCTACGCTCCTGAATGAGTGACGGACCTCAAGAATAGGTGCGCGGCGAGGCCTAAGTGAGTGGCCCCCACCCAAGTCCTCGGTGGGGGCCCCTCGTGCGTCAGCTGCCCGAGCGGGTGCTGCGCCTGGCTCGTCAGCGACCGGCCGGGTAGCCGGAGGCCAGCTGCAGCTGCGCGCCGAACGGGTCCTGGATCGTGGCGATGGTGCCGTAGGGGGTGTCCTCGGGGCCCGAGAGCACCGTGCCGCCCAGCTGCACCACCGTCTCGGCCGAGGCTCGCACGTCCTCCACGCCGAAGTACACGCGCCAGTGCGCCGGCACGCCCTCGGGTAGGAAGCCGGACGCATCCATGACGCCGGCGCGCGAGGCCTCGTTGGCGCCGAGCGTGGCGTAGCGGAACTCGTCGGTGTCGGAGACCACCGTGATGTCCCAGCCGAAGGCGGACGCGTAGAAGTCGAGGCTCGTGCCGAAGTCGCGCGTGAAGACCTCGTGCCAGTACGGAGCGCCGGGCTCGTACACGAGGCCGTAGCCGCGCATGCCCGTGGGCTGCCACGTGCCGACGGCGGCGCCAGTCGGATCCTGCACCATGCCCATGAAGCCTTGCTCGGGCACCTCCATGGGGCCAAAGAGCACGGCACCGCCGGCCTCGGTGACGGCCTTCATGGTGGCCTCGGCGTCGTCCGTGCCGAGGTACGTGCTCCAGAGGTCGGGGAAGTCGGCCTGGTCGGGCTGCTTCTGCATGATGCCGGCCACGGGCTTGCCGCCGAGCAGCGCCGTGACGTAGCCGCCGTAGAGCTCCTGGTCCCCGGTCTGGAACTCCCAGCCGAGCAGTGGTCCGTAGAACGCCTTGGCACCCTCGGTATTGCTCGTCATCAGATCGAGCCAGCACGGCGCGCCCGCCAGGAAGGTTGCCTCTGCCATGGTGTTCCCCCTCGTTCCTGGCCGCCGTGGCGGCCGCGATGGGCGCCGAACGTGGCGCCGCGAAACCCAAAGTAGGCCCGCGGGGCCGCGGCTCACAAGGGTCAGCGGCGGCGGCGCCTGGCGATGCGCCGACCGATCCCGAAGAGCAGGACGCCGAGCATGAGCACGCCCACGGCCATCGCGACGGGGCCGAGCGCGTCGAGCGGCGTCATGGCGCCCACGGTGGGCGAGACGGGGGCGGCTACAAGCAGGGAGAACATGACGCTCCTGACACGGTGGCGATGACGTGGATCCCAGGCTAGGTCGTGGCCGGGCGGACGGGAAGGGGCGAAGGCCTTGGCCCGCCGGGCCGGCGCGGACAGGCACCCCACAGGCGTCCGGGCTACCGTGGTGCCCTGCACGCCCGAACCCGGGCGCCGCACCGCTGCATCTTCAGGAGCCCCACCGTGCGCCGTTCACCGCGCGAACTCGATCCGAACGCGGCGCCCCAGGACGGGGGCGGCGTGGGCCAGTGGGGTTTTGCCGAGCAGGCCGACGACGACGCGGCCGGGGTGGGCGGGCGCGGCACCGGCCGCGCGGCGCGGCCGAAGGGCTCCGTGCGCCCAGAGAGGGCAGCAACGCCGCTCGTGGTCTGGATCCTCGCGGGGCTCGCCGCGGCCGCCGCCGTGGTCTCGATCGTCGCCGCCGTGTGGCCGGCGACGGCCCTGAACTGGGTGTGGCCCGCCGGCATCGGGCTCTTCCTCGGCGGCGCCGCCTGGGTCATCGCCGCCCTGCGCGGCGCGCGCAAGTGGCCGGGCGTGGTGGCCTCGGTGCTCTGCGTCGCCGGGATCGTGGCGCCCGTGAGCACCTCGGCGGTGCTGCGCGCCGAGCTGGATGCGCAGGCCCAGGCGCTCGTGCATGACGAAGACAACGAGGCGGCCGGTGACTCCTTCGACGAGTCGGTCATGGCCTCCTTCCTGCCGGAGCTCGTGGAGGCAGCGGTGCCGGTGGGGACCGGCGCCAATGTGGGCGAGCTGCGGGTGGTGGTGCAGAAGATCGAGCTCAACGCCGACGCCGACGTGGCCTCGGCCGACCCGAGCGCGCCGCGGGCCGAGGGGCGCTACGTCACGGCCGTCGTGGAGGTCGGGAACCGCTCAGGCGCCGCCGTCTCGCCAGGCACGGACCTCACCTACGACCTCATCGCCGCCGACGGCACCACAGTGGACGGCGCCTCCTGCCCCGCGCAGCTGCCGGAGAATCCGGTGCTCGCGACCGATCTGGCCGCGGGGGAGACGGGCAGCTACACCGTGTGCTTCGACGTGCCGTCCGCTTTGAACACCGACACCATCCTCAAGGGCTCCGCCGTGCGCGTGGCCGATGCCCTCGCGAGCGAGACGACCGCCGGCTTCTGGAGCGCCGGCTGAGCCGAGCGCCCTCCCGGCCGGCCCAGCACCTGACGCGCGCGGCCCCGGAAACGGGGCCGCGCGTCGTCGTGCATGGGCCGATTTCATGTCACCGAAAGTCTACGAAGGTAGACCAATTGGTCACACCTCTGATGGACAGGCGTGGTCAGAACGTATACGATCTGTCCCCGTGGCGCCCATCACGTCACGAAACTCACATCCGTTCGAGACGGGGGTAACACGATGACGTCTACCGCCACCACCCACACTGCCAACCGGCGACGCGTCGCCGCGGCCACGATTATCGGTACCACCGTCGAGTGGTACGACTTCTTCATCTACGCCAACGCCGTGGCGCTGGTGTTCAACAAGCAGTTCTTCGACCCGGCCGGCGGCTCCGTCGGGCAGCTCGTGGCGTTCGCGTCCATCGGCCTGTCGTTCCTGTTCCGGCCGCTCGGCGCCTTCCTGGCCGGGCACTATGGCGACAAGATCGGTCGCCGCGCCATGCTGGTCATCACGCTGCTCCTGATGGGCGCCGCCACGGCCCTCATCGGCGTGCTGCCCACCTACGCGCAGATCGGCATCGCCGCGCCGATCCTGCTCCTGTTCCTGCGCGTGCTGCAGGGCATCTCCGCCGGTGGCGAGTGGGGCGGCGCCGTGCTCATGGCCGTTGAGCACGCCGACCCCAAGAAGCGCGGCCTGGCCGGCTCCTTCCCGCAGCTGGGTGTGCCGCTCGGCATGCTCCTGGCCTCGGGCGTCATGGCGCTCATGACCGGCGTCATCTCGCCGGGTGCCGCCTTTGCCGAGTGGGGCTGGCGCGTGCCGTTCCTGCTCTCCATCGTGCTGATTCTGGTTGGCTACTGGGTCCGTCGCTCGGTCGACGAGTCCCCGGTGTTCCAGGAGATCGCCGAGACCAAGGCGCAGACCAAGGCCCCCATCGTGGTGCTGCTGAAGAAGTACTGGTACCTCGTGCTGCTCGGCGCCCTCGTGTTTGCCGGCAACAACGCCCCGGGCTACATGACCACGGGCGGCTTCATCACGAAGTACACGACCAAGGACCTGCACATGGACCAGACGCAGGTGCTGATCGCCGTGGCCGTCGGTTCGGCGTTCTGGTTCATCACCACGCTGGTGGGCGGCATTCTGTCCGACAAGATCGGCCGCGTGCGCACCTACCAGATCGGCTTCGTGTGCTCCGCGATCGCCGTGTTCCTGATCTTCCCGATCATGAACACCGGCTCCATCGGCATGCTGTACCTGGCCCTCGCGCTGTTCTCGGTGGGCCTCGGGTTCACCTACGGCCCGCAGGCCGCGCTGTACTCGGAGATGTTCCCGGCCTCGGTGCGCTTCTCCGGCGTGTCCATCTCCTATGCACTGGGGGCCATCCTGGGCGGCGCGTTTGCCCCGCTCATCGCCCAGGCCATCCTGGACGCGACGCACAGCACCATCGGCATCTCGGTGTACCTGTGCATCGTGGTGGTGCTCGGCTTCGTCGCCGTCTCGTGCATCCGCGATCGTCAGGGCATCGACCTCTCGATCCGCAACGAGGAGGAGCAGGAGCACGGTGCCACCGTGTTCGAGAAGGTCGAGTCGAAGTAACCCCTTCCCCTCAGCCTTACGCCTCAGCGCCGCCCGTCGATCCATCCCCCGGATCGGCGGGCGGCGCTGTTGATGTTGAGGGGGCGTTGCCTGACCGCGGGGCGGGCGCGGCGGTGCTCCAAAAGCCTCCTAAAGGAGGCAACGTCGATACGAGATTCCTTCCGCGCAGACCTACGCCGCCCGCGCTTGGACCGGGCCGCCAGATTCCACCGTCGCCTCTAGAGGCAGCGATCCCGCACAGGGAGGCCGCCGACTCAACAGCGGCGGCATCATCATCCGGTCCTCTTCGGTTCAGGTGCGTGTTCGAAATGCTCTCCCACGACGATGCGCACGGGACCCTTGGCCGTCGCCAGATCGACATTCTCCCCCTTCTGCGTCGCGCGTAGCCGTCCAGCCTGTGCCTCTCCGGCGACAGCAACTCGAACGGCGTCCATCCTGCTCCTCCAGGAAACGCCTCCGATAGAACGCGCCACGTCGCTGGGACAGATGCTCTTCCCTTCACGGTGGCGCAGGAGTGTATTGGCAGTTGCTATGGCTCGGCGTGCGAATTCCGTGTCCGTGGGCTCATCCCACCACGGCGTCCCTCGTTCCCCCAGAGCAACTTTTGCGTCTGAGACGCGTTCGCGCGCGCCTGGCTCGCCTGCTTTCACGGCACGCCTGGCGCTCATCAGCTCATTGACGAGCTCTCGGCGGAACGCTTCGGGGATGGACGGGTCGCTGGCGCGCCACCGGCGCGAGTTGACCACAATGTAGCGACCGTCCTCGGTCCGTGGTGGGGCATCGTCGATCATCGGACCGCCCTTGTCGCCGCGGCCTGACCCGCCTCCCCGGGCGGCGCGGCGTCCATCGCATCGGGATGAAAGGTGTCACTGCACCGGACGACGTTGCGCGCGAGCGGGAGCTGGTGCGAAGCGCTCTCGACGATGTGCATGAGGTATCCGGCGGTGTTGATGAACGCGGCGATATCCTCCCGGTCCACGCCGGTGGGGAACGTGAGTCGACGGCGGAGGATGGCCTCGTCCTCTACACAGTACGCACCCACCAGGAAGGCGGTCTGCGGCTCTCCGACGGGAGTGCCGGAACGTCGCACCCAGCGCGGATCCAGGAGCACATCCGCTGAGGTGGAGCGCATCTGTGTGCGGTTCATGTGGAGACCCACCAAACCGTTTCCGTCGCGATCGTGTTTGCGGAACGCGACGGCTACCAGCGTGAGGCCGCAACCATCGAGGACGGCGCGCCCAGGCTCGCACCGGAGCTCAAGACCGCGATCGATCAGCATCTGGGCGACGGAGGTGCTCCTGTTGCCGCTGCTTTCCGGAACCTCCGCGCGCAGGATGGACGACAACCACGGGCCGCGCGAGAGCGGCTGCCAGAAAGGGTAGAGCGATTCGGACGGGCGATCGAGACGGGGATCGCGCAGCCCGAGACGGTCGCCTTTCCACGTCATGGCCCCTTCGGTGTCTGCATCGAGGGCACGCCAGAAGGCACGCCAAGGTTCTTCGTCGTCGAGGTAGGAGATGGGGACACCACCGCCCATGTCGATGAAGGCCACGGGGTGGCCGATTGCACGCAGAGCATCAGCGGCCTTGCATGCGTGCACCAGCATTCGGACCCGTTCGGGGGCCGAGTAGCCGTTGAGGTGGAAGTGGAGACCCGAAACGAGGACCTCCGGCCCGCCCCTGGCGTTCGCCGGCTGCGTGACTGGGGCGATGCGGCTGAGCCACTGCTCGGCGGGCAGCCCGAAACGCGAGGTGGGCAGGTCCGGGTCGGTGGGGGAGAGGCGCAGAGCGATTTCTACGGGGTTTGCCCCTGGCTCACTGCCGGACGCCACCTGGAAGAGGTCCTCGAGCTCATCTTGATTGTCGACGCTGACCACGACACCGGTCGAGACGGCCAGGGTGAGCAGGGCTTGGGATTTAACTGCGGCAGTGACGATGAGGTCCTGAGGGGAGACGCCCCGCTCGAGGCATTGGCGCAGTTCATGGTAGGAAGCGACGTCGATGCCGTGGCCCGCCGAGGTAGCGGCATCGACCAAGCCCAGCGTCTTGTTGGCCTTGCGGGCCACAAAGACCCGCAACGGCACGCCGCATCCCGCGGCGGCCTCGACGAGCTCGCGGCAATTGCGCGCCAGCGGAGCGAAGTCATGGACGTTGACCGGCGAGCCGTACTCATCGATGAGCGCACGACACGCCTCCGGGTCCGCGATCAGATCT
>JALAHE010000192.1 GCA_022712075.1 Galactobacter sp. | reverse complement strand
GTGCACATGAGGGAACCGTTCACAGCGTGCTCGCCTCGCGCCGGCGCGCGAGGGCAATGAGGACGGGGGCGCCGATGACCGCGGTGATGATGCCGGCGGGCACCTCCGTGTTGGGCAGGGCAATGCGCCCCACGCCGTCTGCGGCGCGCAGGAGGACGGGCCCGAGGACGGCGCTGAAGGCAAGGATCCAGCGTTGGTCGACGCCAAAGCACCAGCGCGCCACGTGCGGGATCATGAGCCCAACGAAGCCGACGGGCCCCGCCAGGGCCGTCGCCGCACCGCACAGCAAGGTCACGGAGACGATGACGGCGATCCGCACGGCGGCCACGTGCACGCCCAGGGCCTTGGCGGCGTCGTCGCCCATCGCCATGGCGTTGAGTGAGCCGGACGCGGCACCCGCCACCACCAGTCCGGCCGCGATGACGGGGATCAGCGGGGCGATCATGTCGAGCGGGCGATCACTCAGATGCCCGGCGGCCCAGACGCGCATGCCGTTGAAGACCTCGGGGAAGACCAGGGACAGGCCGGTGGCGATGCCCTGCAAGACGGCGCCGAGCGCCATGCCGCCCAGGACGAGGGTCGCGGGGTCCGTGGCTAGGCCGCGGCCGGAGAGCGACAGGAGGTACACGGCCACCGTCGTCACCCCCGCCCCGGCCAAGGCCCACCAGATGGAACCGGCGATCGTTGTCGCCCCGACGAACAGGGTGCCGAGCACGACGGCGAAGGCGGCGCCGGCGTTGACTCCGAGAATGCCCGGATCGGCCAGCGGATTGCGGGTGAGGGCCTGGATGAGGGCTCCGGAGACGGCCAGCGCGGCACCCACCAGAACGCCGAGGACGGTGCGCGGGACGCGCAGGTCCCAGATCACCTGGGAGTCCGGGTCATCGCCGCGGCCCGTGACCAGCGCCCCGAGGGAGTCGGAGGCGGCGATGGTGCGGGAACCGATCATGAGCGAGAGCAGGCATAAAGCGACCAGCAGGAGGAGGCACAGCAGGAGCCAGCCGGGTCGGGGGCCGCCCAGGCGGAGGCCGCCGCCCCCTTGAGGGGCGGCGGCTGGTTCCGCGGGCGGACGCGGTGAGAGCGTCGTGGTCACGGCTACAACCCCAACGTTTCCAGGGCCTCGTCGTAGGCGTCGAGGGCGGCTTCCTGATCCTCGTCGGCGAACAGGGCGTTGAGTTCGGCGACCGTCTCGGCCGGCAGGGCGTCGTAGCGGTCCCTCCACTCCTCGGCGCGCGGGACCCAGTAGCCCACCAGCTTGAACCACTCGGACGGCCAGCCAAGCTCCTTGCGCAGGTGCTTGCGAACGCTGCGCAGCGCCGGGGTCTGACCCGCCACCCACACGTAGGGGCGCTCGGCGCCCTCCGGCCAGGAGTCGAGGACGCGCCGGACGATGTCCGGCATGACGCTGGGGCCCACCCAGTTGCCTCCCGTGACCCACCGCACGCGGCACCCGGGCGGGGTGAGCAACTCAAGCCTCGACGCGTCGTCGGGCACCTCGATGACGGCCTGCGTGTGCACGCCCTCCGGCGTGTTTTCAAGCAGGCGGGCCAGGGCAGGCAGGGCCGTCAGGTCGCCCACCAGCAGCTGGTGAGTGGCCCCGGCCGGGAGCTCGTAGAGACCGGTCGGGGAGTTCAGGCCGAGCGCATCGCCGGGGCGAGCCTGGACGGCCCATGTGGCGGCGACCCCGCCCTCGTGCACCACGAAGTCGACGTCGACCCAACCGGGGCCGGCGTTCCGGATGGTGTACGTCCGCATGGGCGGCTCGGGTGAGCCGTCCGGGGTGTACCAGGAGTCCTCGGTGGCGATGGGCAGCGAGACCTCGGCTCGATCCTCGCCGTGCGGGAAGAAGAGGCGCACGTACTCGTCGCCCACCCCCGTGGTCTCGAAGTCGGAGACGACCAGGCGGATGCGGATGAGCGTGGGGCTCAGCCGTGTGACGGACTCGACTGTGGCGGGATAGATCTTCACTTGGCGTCCTGCGTCAGGTCCTGGCGCACCTGCTCCATGAAGCCCGTCATGCCGCTCGGCGAGCCGTAGGTCATCTCCATCTCGAACGTGTAGATGCGCTTGTTCTTGACGAACGGCAGGTCCTTCCACAGCGGCGTGCGTTCGAGGGCCGAGATGGTCTCCTTGAACTCCTTCTCGCCGGTCTCGCCAAGCCCCTTCGACATCCAGACGGCGTCGATGTCCTTGAGCTTGTCGAGTTCCTCGGGGGCGAAGGTGAGGTCCTTGTCAGCGGAGAGCGGCGTGAGCTTCAGCCCCAGGTCCTTGAAGACCTCGCACTCGACGCCGGAGTAGCACGACACGTTTGCCTTGCCGTCCCAGTAGCCGAACGTCGCGACGGTGAGGTCGCCGTTGCCGGCCTCGTCGATCTCGGCCTTGACCTCGGCTGCCCGGGCCTCGGTCTTGGCGACCCAGGCCTTGTACTGCTCCTCGCGGCCCAGGTCCTTGGCCGTCTGCTCGAAGTGCTCGAGCCACGGGGTGCCGTCGAAGGCGTTGACCGTGTAGGTCGGCGCGATGGGGGCGAGCTTGTCGTGGATCTTGGTGTCGTAACCGAGCCCGCTCAGGATGAAGTCGGGCTCGGCGTCGAGCACCTTCTCGTAGTTGAACTCGGGGAAGTTGGCGAAAGGGGTCACGTCCTTGAGCGGTTCCTGCGGGAAGAACGCCGGGAAGGTGGTGTATCCGGAGTCTCCGCGGATGGGCTGCTGCTTCGCGAGCGGGATGCCCAGCGTGGCGAGGATGTCGACATCCGTGGTGTAGAAGCCGAG
>JALAHE010000191.1 GCA_022712075.1 Galactobacter sp. | reverse complement strand
GGCGTGCCAGACTCGCTCGGGGTCGGCGTGCCAGACTCACCCGGGCTCTGCGTCGGCGACTCGCTGGGAGTGGGCGTGACCGACTCACTCGGACTCGGCGTGCCAGACTCGCTCGGGTTCGGCGTGCCCGACTCACCCGGGGTCGGCGTACCCGACTCACCCGGGCTCGGGGACACCGACTCCTCGGTCACGGTGTAGGCGATAGCGAAACGAGCCTCCGAGGCGGCCGAAATGTTCTCCACCTCGACCGTCTCGGGCGTCCACGCACCCCACGCGCCCACGGCGGCGCGGCTCATCGAGCCGGGCGCCTCCAACGTCACGGTGCAGTCGTCCCCCTTCCACAGCTGCAGGGTCACCGAGCCGCTCGTGGCCCCTTCGGCCACCGTGAGGCTGACGGGCTGCTCGCCGACGATGGTGCAATCTGCGGTGCCGGCAAAGCTGACGGGCAGCGCGAGCTGATCGACGTCCCCGGTCACCACGGCCGTGACCGTCAGAGGCACGCGCTCGTTCGTGAAACCGAAGGCCTTGCTCGCGGTGTCGGAGTCCGGCTGCGTGTCGCCCGTCGCCGAGGCCGAGGCGCGCAGGGCATAGCTCTCACCCGTCACGGGCACCACGCCGGCCCGCCCGTGCAGCGTGAGCTTGAGGGAGGAGCCGGGACCCAGCGGGCCGCTCGTCGCGCTGAGCGTCCGGCTCGCGGCGTCGTAGGCAAACTCGGGGCAGGTGGCCCCGCCAGCGGCGGAGCACTCGAGATCGTCGAGGCCGCCGAAGATCAGGCCGTCGGTCGGCAGCTCAAGCACCAGCGGAGCCCCGTCCACGCGTCCCTCGGCGTTGGCGAACGTCGCCGTCACGGTGAGCTCCTGCCCGGCCTCCGGCGGGGCGGGGGCGAAGTCCACATTCGTCACCAGGTTGTGGCACGTGATCTGCAGGGGCTCGCCCGCCTTCACGGTGCCGAGCAACGGCTGAGCGAGTACCGCTGCGGTGTCCGCCGTGGCCGCGCCCCTCGCGAAGGGACTAACGTTCATGAGGCCGTCGGCGCCGCAGCTCGTCACGCGCTGCGTCAGCTCGGTGCGCACCACCAGCTTGCTGTGCGCGGGAAGGTCGATCGCGGTCGCCGTGAGGAAAATCCCCACGTCGTTGTTGGAGACGGGGCTGGAGTACCCACCGCTCAAGGCGGAGGGGCAGGGCGCCGCCCCCTCGACCTCGACGCAGCGGCTGCTGGCCGAGGCGTTCCACGTGCTGCCGCTCGGATTGCTGCCGTTGGGGATCGCGACGCCTGCGTTCACTTTCCACTGGGTCACGGCCACGTCGGAGACGTTGCTGTAGGTCGTGGTGATGACCATGGGAGTGCCGGAACCGGCGTTCGCACGCTCCACTGCCTGCTCAACGTCGACCTCGGGCTGGACGCAACCGGGGAGATCGACGTTGCTGTACGCCGCATGAAGGTTGACGTCGATGGGCTGCTCGGTGACGGTGCTTTTGCCGTAGCCGGTCGCCTCGGAACGGAACCGAACGGAGGCGGGCGCGAGGCACGCGGTGAGCTTGACCTCGTAGGTGGTCCTCAGTTCGGCGCGGGCACCGGCCGGCAGCGAGATGGGCGTGACGAAGGCGTTGTCGTCGCTGGCGGCGCCGGAGCGCGTCACACCCTCGGCCGGGAAGCCGCTGGGGCACGTGGAGGTGCCGGGCGCAGCGCACACCGTGGTCGCGGTGAAGGCCCAGCCGCCGGAGGCCAGGCTGCCCTCGCCGGCGAGGCGGCCGATCGCCGGCCACCCTGCCAGATCGGTGGAGCCTGTGTTGTTGTAGCTGTAGTCAACGGCGAAGGGAACACCGATGGAGAAGGAAGCGGGAGGGGTCGCCTTGGCGGCGACCTTCGGCGGTGCGCAGTTGTTCGCCCGGACCGTCGCGGAGACCGTCGCCGGCGCCGCGAAGGAGACGCTGCGCCCCGAGGCCTTGTTCTCGGCGACGACGTCACCGCCCACGCCGTACCCCTGGCTTCCCAAGCACAGGGAGGTGGTGAGCGTGAAGTCCACCCGCAGCACGAGGCTGGCCCCCGCCGGCAGGTCGATGGAGAGCGGGATCGGCAGCATCTCGGCGGCAGAGGAGAGCGGCTCGCCCGCACCCGCGAAGCGTTCGGGACAAACACCCGGAGTCGTGCCCGCGCCGCACGTGACGGTTCCCGCGACGTCGAACTGACTGGGGGCTGAAAGATACGGGCGCACGAGGAGACCCTTGATGTCCAGGTTCGAGGTGTTCTTCAGCGTGAGGGTGTAGCCGTTGGCCTGACCCGTCAGGAAGTTTGCCTTGTCCAGTGCATGCGTCGCCGTCACGGTTGCCAGGTAATCGACCTGCGTGGAGACCGTCGCCGAGTTGCTTGCCGGGTTGGGGTCAGCCGTGGCGGAGGACCCCCGCAGGGACGCCGAGAAGCTGGCGGCACCCTCGGGGTAGGTGCCGGTGACGGTGAGCGTCAGCTGCGACCCCGTCGGCATCGTGCCGACCAGGGCGTTTGCCGTTCCGCCGGCAAAGGTGAAGGTGGGGCACGTGACCCCTCCCGCCGCCGAACAGGCCACGGCGGGCGAGCCGGTCCCGTTCGGCAGGCTCACCCTGGCCGCCGCCCGCTCGGCGGCGTCCGGTCCCACGTTCGTGAGCGTCATGGTGAGCGTGAAGGGCTCACCCGCCTTGCCCGGGTCCAGGGAGCTGGCGGAGGCCGAGAGGTCCGCGGACGGGCTGGCCGCCATGACGGCCGGGGCCACCCAGGCGGAGGAGACGAGGGCGAGGGTGGCGGCCAAGGCCGCCAGGAATCGAGGTCGCCGTACGGCGCGACGCCGGGG
>JALAHE010000190.1 GCA_022712075.1 Galactobacter sp. | reverse complement strand
GCCCAGCCCCACGCCGTCGGGCAATGAACCCCAGCGCTTCCCCGGCCTGACGCGCCAGATCCTGGCGCTCGCCGTGCCCGCGCTCGGCGCGCTCATCGCCGAGCCGCTCTTCCTGCTCGCCGACACCGCGATCGTGGGCCACCTCGGCGTGGACCAGCTCGCCGGCGTGGGCCTCGGCACCACGGTCTTGCAGACCGCGGTGGGCCTCATGATCTTCCTTGCCTACGCCACCACGCCCGCCGTGGCGCGCCAATTCGGCGCCGGAAACCTTCCCAAGGCGCTCGCCGCGGGGCGCGACGGCGTGTGGCTCGGCCTCGCGCTCGGGCTCGTTCTCGCGGCGCTCGGCTGGGTGGCCGCCCCGGCTTTGGCCGGGCTCATGGGGGCCGACGGCGCGGCGCTGGGTTACGCCGTCGACTACCTGCGCTGGTCCATGCCGGGCGTGCCGGCGATGCTCCTGGTCATGGCGGCGACGGGAACGCTGCGAGGCCTGCAGGACGGGCGCACTCCGCTCATCGTGGCCGGCGGCGGATTTGCCGTGAACATCGTGCTGAACTTTGCGCTCGTGTACGGGGCGGGGCTCTCGGTGGCCGGCTCGGCGATCGGCACCTCGATCGCCCAGTGGCTCATGGCGCTCGTCTACCTGGCGCTCCTGCTGCCGCGGATGCGCCGCGAGGGCGTGGGCCTGCGCCCCAGCGCGGCGGGCCTGCGGGCCTCGGCGCGGGCGGGCGGCTGGCTCATGCTGCGCACCGTTTCGCTGCGCGCGGCCATCCTGTCCACGGTGTGGGTCGTGACGGCGCACGGCACCGTGACGCTCGCCGCGCATCAGCTCGTGTTCACGCTCTTCTCCACGCTGGCCTTCGCCCTGGACGCGCTCGCGATCGCCGCGCAGTCCCTCATCGGCAAGGAGCTCGGCGCGGGGGACGTTGACCGCACGCGCGCCCTGAACCGCACCATGATGCGCTGGGGGCTGTGGTTCGGCGTCCTGACCGGTGCGCTCCTGGCGGCCCTCGCGTGGATCATCCCGCGCGGGTTCTCCGGCGACCCGTCGGTGTGGCACGCGGCCACGATCGGGCTGCTGGTGCTGGCGATCCAGCAACCCATCTGCGGGCTCGTCTTTGTGCTGGACGGCGTGCTGATCGGCGCGGGCGACGCCCGCTACCTCGCGCTCGCGGGGCTCGTGAACCTGGCGTTCTACTGGCCGGTGCTGGCGCTCGTGGCGTTCCTGCCGCTGCCCGGCGAGGCCGTGGGCTGGGTGTGGGCGGCGTTCTTCGTCTACATGTTGGCCAGGGCGGCGACGCTCTCGTGGCGCGTGCGGGACGACCGCTGGATGCGCGTGGGGGCCGCGTGAGCGGGGAGATTCCCGAGGGCTGGTTGGCGCCGGGGTTCCGCCAGCTGAGGGTGCACGTGCCGCCGCTGTCCGTGGTGCCGGACCTGCGCGTGGAGGGGGTGTCGCTGAGCGATGCCGTGAGACACGGCTGGCCCGGCGGCGTGGAGGCCGACTGGGTGCGGTCCCAACTCGGTCAGGGTCCCGCCGCGCTGCCCGACACCGTCGTGCTGGCCGTGTGCCCGCAGTGCGGGGACCTCGGTTGCGGGGCGGCCGCCGCCCGGGTGGTGTGGGGCGAGCACACCGTGACCTGGACCGACTTCCAGTGGATTGATGAGGAGGGACTCGAGCCTGCCGGAACCGACCTCGTCGCCGAAGACCTGGCCGTTCCCGGCTTTCCCGAGCGCTTCGTCTTCGACCGTGCGCAGTACGTGGCGGAGCTCAGGCGCGCCCTGGGTCGTTAGCCGCTACACCGGCTGAGAAGGCGCACGGTCACCTGTCGCCGGGCGTCTCGCCACGGCCCGGATCCCGCCGCGCAGGAGCGCTCCCAGCCCCACGCCCACCGCGGCGCCGAGCGAGTAGGCCACGAGGTCGGTCAACGAGAAGACCCTGCCGACCAGGGGGAGGGCCTGCAGCAGCTCGATGCCCAGCCCGCCGAGCACCAGGCCGAGGACGAGCTTCCACGACGCGGCCTTCGACACGCAGCGCAGGAGGAAGCCGCCCGGGACGAAGAGCAAGACGTTGAGGCCCGTTTCCCTGATGGCAACGGTGTTCCAGCCCTCATGATCCCGCCAGCCCTCGAAGAGTGTGAACGACGCTCCCGGGCACATCAGCGGCTCCGGGTCGAAGCAGCCGGTCCCGGAGAGCAAGGTCAGCACGAGGACGCACAGGGCCCAGCTCGAGAGCAGCCACAGGCCAGTGGTGAGGGGCCAAGAAGGGCGGCGGCCCAGCGGTCGGCGCTGTCGAAGGAGGACCACCATGACGGCCAGGACGGCGCAGAGCACCAGCGTGGGAACGATCAGCCAGCCGAAGACCGAAAGCATGATGGACATCAGTCCTCCACGCGGCTTGGCCTAAGGGGCTCGAGGTCCGGGGCGTCCCCGAAGCGCGCGTCCGCCATGCGGTCGAGCGCTTCCTCGAGGTCGGCGCCCCACAGGGCGAGGTTCTGTCCGCGCGAGGAGCAGAACACGCGGTACTCCCCGCGGGCATCGCGCGAGGAGGTGTCCCACAACAGGGCGTCGCCGTTCTCGCTCCACGCGAAGACCCGCAGCGCCGGGATGAGCTCCCAGCTCCCGTCCGGCTCGATCACCCAGTCAAAGTCCTCCGCCTTCGCCTCAAGGAACGCGTCGACCATGCGGGTCGTCAGCGCCCCGCCACGCCCCTGCAACCCGTCCGCCCAGCCGGGCAAGACCGGCGGATACACCAGCCACAGGCCAAAGGTGCGCGCCCATCCGGCGTGCTCTACGAAGGCGACGTAGGAAGACGGCAAGCGCCCGCCGTCGGGCAGGGTCAACGCGGCAAGCGCCTCGGCGTCAATGTGCGCTGCGCTGCGCGGCCCGGCGAGCCGCAGCTCGGAAACCAGCACCTACGCGAGTGCGTTCTTGACGTAGCCGACGATCGCGTTGGCGTGCCCGTGGCCCAGGCCGTGCTCCTCCTTGAGCCAGGTCACGACCTCCATGTGCTTGGCGCCGCCGTCGAGGCGCTCCACCACCAGGTCCAGCCATTCTTGCATGGGCTTCCCGTACGTCTTCTCGATGGACGGGAAGTAGGACGCCGGACCCTTGGGC
>JALAHE010000189.1 GCA_022712075.1 Galactobacter sp. | reverse complement strand
TGGACGCGGAGGCCCCTGTGGCTGAAGCACGCCGGGCCGCGCCGCCCGCTTCGCCGGCGGATGCTGGGCTGGCGTCGCGGCGGGCTCCGGCTCCGTTTCCCCTGCCAGCCGTACCCCGTTTGGCGCGCCCGGCTCCCTTGGCACGGCGGCTACCCGGGACCCGGCCGCCACCGTCGATGCCTTCGGCCGCGGGCCCCTCACCGCCCACGCCGGACTCGTCGGCACCAGTCTCGTCCCCAAAGGCGCGAGCCTCGAAGTCCCCGTCCCCGCGCGTCGCCGCGCGACGCACCTGCGGCACACGCAAGGTCCCGGCGGCGATGCGGTTCTCGCGGTGCTGCCGCTCGATGCTGCGGTTGGACCGCTCCCCCGGCTCGCGCTTGCGCGCCGACGGCTCACTCGGCCCCTGCGCCGCGTTCCAGGGCAGGACGCTGGGGCCTTCGCCGTCCTCGGAGCGGTCGGAGCCGTCGGAGGGCACGCCGACGACCGGGGCGTCCAGTTCGGAGCCGCGCTTGATCCCGAGTTGGGCCATGAGCCGTGGATCGAGTGCCACAGCCTCCTCCTTCATCCTCTTGCCCAGCGCATCCGGCGCGCCGGTGGCGTGGCCGGCAGATCCACCGCCCGCGCGCTCGGCAGATCCACCGGCTGTGCGGCCGTCAGGTGCACCGACTGCGCAGCCAGCGAATGCGCCAGCACCCCCACTCCACGCACGATGGATGTGCACTCACTGGATGCGCGGACGGCCGACGGGGATCCCGTCGGCCGTCCATGCTGTTTCTACCCCTTACCCAGCGGCTCACGCCGGCGGGACTGCGCCTTCGTGGTTGCGCCAGCGGGCCTGCGCCAGCGGCTCACGCCGACGGGACAGCGCCGTCGGGGCTGCACCGCCGGCGTGCTCGTGCCGCCACTCCCAGCACCGCTCCGGGCGTCACACAGGGTGCTGTGCCGCTACGCCGTGAGGCCACGGGGGCACCGTTCGTGCCCGTGCCCGGGACCGCTCCCGGGGCGCCACCGCAGGGACTCAGTCCTCGGAGACGGCCTTAAGCGCGGCCGCCTCTGCCTCGGGATCCGCGTCGATGCCGAGCTTCACGCGGATCTGGCGCTCCAGCTCGTTGGCGAGGTCCGGATTGTCCTTCAGGAACTGGCGGGCGTTCTCCTTGCCCTGGCCCAGCTGGTCGCCGTCGTAGGTGAACCAGGCGCCGGACTTGCGGACGAGGCCGTGCTCCACGCCCATGTCGATGAGGCCGCCCTCGCGGGAGATGCCCTCGCCGTAGAGGATGTCGAACTCGGCCTGCTTGAAGGGCGGGGCCATCTTGTTCTTAACGATCTTGGCGCGCGTGCGGTTGCCCACGGCGTTGCCGCCGTCCTTCAGCGTCTCGATGCGGCGGATGTCGATACGCACGGAGGCGTAGAACTTCAGGGCCTTGCCGCCCGTGGTGGTCTCCGGCGAACCGAAGAACACGCCGATCTTCTCGCGCAGCTGGTTGATGAAGATGGCAGTGGTCTTGGTCTGGGCCAGGCGGCCCGTGATCTTACGCAGGGCCTGCGACATGAGGCGGGCCTGCAGACCCACGTGGCTGTCGCCCATCTCGCCCTCGATTTCGGCGCGCGGCACCAGGGCGGCCACGGAGTCGATCACGACGATGTCGATGGAGCCGGAGCCCACGAGCATGTCCATGATCTCCAGGGCCTGCTCGCCGGTGTCCGGCTGCGAGACGAGGAGGGCGTCGATGTCCACGCCCAGCTTGGCGGCGTACACCGGGTCGAGCGCGTGCTCGGCGTCGATGAACGCGGCGATGCCGCCGGCGCGCTGGGCGCTGGCCACGGCGTGCAAGGCCACCGTGGTCTTACCCGAGGATTCCGGGCCGTAGATCTCCACGACGCGGCCGCGGGGCAGGCCGCCAATGCCGAGGGCCACATCCAGCGAGATCGAGCTCGTGGAAATGGTGTCGATGGGCTGGCGGGTCTCGTCGCCGAGACGCATGATCGAGCCCTTACCGAACTGCTTATCGATCTGGGCGAGGGCCGCCTCGAGGGCCTTCTCGCGATCCGGCGCTGCTGCCATGTTCCACCCCTGCGTTGTTCTTGGCGGCCCGTGCGGGCCGCGGAGTCTTTGGTGCGTTCACCGCTCCGAACTGAGCGGCGAACCTCTTGCCATCAGGCTACGGCGAGCCTCCGACAGTAAAGCGATGGGACCTCTGCAGCCGTGGACGGGAAGCGCACTGTGAGGGGAACCAACGGGCACCACAGTAACCAATTTCGAACGCATCTTCGAACGACACGCCGATTCGAACACGATTCGAAGATCGTGCGCCGGTCACCGCGGCGCGAGGGTCAGCCGTCCCAGCGGTCCTGCCGCAGCGGAACGTCGGCACCCAGCCAGCGGGATTCGGGGACCTCCTTGGCCCGGCAGACCGCCAGCCACACCTCGCGCGGGTTCTCCCCGGCCTCGAGCGCCTCGTCCGCGGTGCGGGAGCCGAGCTCGGTCAGCGCCATCGTGGCCGCCAGGTGCCGCCCCGAGGCCGACCCAAACTCGCCGTCCATCAGGCGCCAAAACTCGCTCACTCGCATGCGTCCATCCTCCCACGGACCACGCCACAGCCGTGCACGAGTGCACCCACCACAACGCAACGGCGCCCTCCCACACCGGGAGGGCGCCGTGACGTTCAGCGTTGAGTCGCGGATCAGGCCTGCGGGGCCAGATCCGGGGCGAGGCCGTCCGGGACCTCGTCGGGGATGTGCGTGGAGTAGGCGGCGGTCAGCTCGCTCGGGATCGTGTCCGGGACCAGCACGCCCTCGGCGACGGCGATGCGGTCGGACACGAGGCGGAGCACGATCGACAGCGGCACATCCAGGGCCGTGGCGATCGAAGCCAGCAACTCGCTGGAGGCTTCCTTCTGCCCACGCTCGACCTCGGAAAGGTAGCCGAGCGAAACGCGTGCCAGGTGCGAGACCTCGCGCAGGGTGCGTCCCTGGCGCTGGCGAATCTCGCGAAGGACCTCACCGATTTCTTGGCGGAGGACGACCATCTTGCGCTCCTTCGTCTCGGGGTGACGGACCGAATCCTGGTCCACGCCCGTCCAGCGGACAATGCCGTTGATCTGCGTGGGCTGCTTCATCATGGGAATCTTGATTCTCCTCGTGACAGGTTCGGTTCCTGCGATAGGAACCGGGCCCGGCGGAAAACCGCCGGACACCCAATAGAACTACGGGCGCCGTGGCCTTGTTCCCTGCGCCCAGCCCATCACAGAAAACTCCCAGGCACCAGGCAGGAAGGCCCGTGTTTCGGATCGTGATCAGGCCGGAATCTTGGAGAGCAACAACTCGAGGGCCGCCTTGACGGCGGCCCAGCGAACCGCGTCACGGTCGCCGGGAAAGACTTCCAGCACGTGCCCGACGGCGCTCGGGCGCCACCGCGCGGCGGCGCTGGTCTCGGCGGCGCTGGCCGTGTCAGCGGCGGTCGCTTCGGCGGCCGTCACGGCGGCGGCGATCTTGGAGTGGCCGACCGCGGCGGCGCTAGTCGCGGTGTGGCCGCCTGCGACGGGGCCAGCGACGGGCCCGGCGTCGGGGCTGGCGGAACGAGCGACAGAGCCCTGCACCGCCACGCCCAGGTAGACGGTGCCCACCTCGCGCCCACCGTGCGGCTCGGGCCCGGCCACGCCCGTGGTCGACACGCCCAGGTCGGCGTCGCACACCCGTGCGGCGCCGATGGCCATCTCCTCGGCCACGCGCGGATCCACGGGGCCGTGCTCGGCCAGCCACGCGGCGTCGACCCCCAGCACCCTGGCCTTCACCTCCACGGCGTAGGAGACGACTCCCCCGCGCAGCACGGCGGAGGCCCCCGGCACGTCGGCGATGGTCGCCGCCACAAGCCCCGCGGTCAGCGACTCGGCCGTGGCCACGGTGAGGCCCGCAGCGGCCGCCCTGGACACGAGTTCGCGCGCCAGCGGCGCGCACTCAGACTGGAGTGCAGCGGCCGGCGAGCCGGCGGCGAGACTCACGCCCGGCCGCCGTCGTGCCCCGCGTCCCCTGCCTCTTCGGCGGGCCGGGACGCTCCCGTGGCCCCGGTGGTTCCGGTCGCCCCCGTCTCGCCGGCCCCGGCACCGCCGGCCAGCTTGGCCTGGTGCCCGCGGTACAGGGCGGCGGCCTGCCGCACGTAGTCGATCGCGGAGTAGAGCGTGATGGCCGCGGCGATGCCGATGATGATCCAGCCGATCCAGGCGAGCCACAGGTGCTGCGGTGTCCACGGCAGCAGGAGGATGAACGTGCCGAGCGCCTGGGTGACGGTCTTGATCTTGCCGCCGGCGCTGGCGGCGATGACGCCCCAGCGGATGACCCAGAACCGCATCACGGTGATGCCGACCTCGCGCACCAGGATGATGCCCGTGATCCACCAGGACAGCTCCCCCAGTGCCGAGAGCAGCACCAGGGCGGCGCCCATGAGCAGCTTGTCGGTGCAGACCGCCACGGCAAAGACCAGCACGGCCAGCCAGCGCCAGAGCCCGTAGCTCTGGGCGTCCATCAGCATGAACGCCACAAACACGGGGATCAGGACGATCCGCACCCCGGTCAACACATTGGCGATGTTCCACGCCGGGGCCGGGGCCTGCTCGGTCACTTGCTTCTCCAGTCTTGGATTCGGTACTGCATTGCGGCGGATGTGCAGCGCCCGGTCAGCGACCAGGCGGCCTCTGATTCGCCGTCGTCGTCGCCGTCGTTCCACTCGGTGGCCTGCGGCAGCGCGTCGAGGTCGCGCGCCACGAGGT
>JALAHE010000188.1 GCA_022712075.1 Galactobacter sp. | reverse complement strand
CCTTTCGGGGGAGTCTGAGTGGTTCGAGGGTACGGGAAAGGCCCGCCCCTCCACGCTCGTCAGCGTGGGGGACGGGCCCACCGAAACCCGTGCGGGTTAGGCGCCGCGCCTGGCGGCGTGGGAACGAGGCGGGACAGAGCGGGAGGGGCGAAGGCCCTTGCCGTTGATGTCCTGACGCTTCCCGTGCGCCTGGCGCGGCACACCCTGGAAGGGTACCTTCATCTTCGGCCTCCTTTCGTCGATACCGTCGGTGTGGACCCCGTACGTTCCGGGGTCTGCAGCGGGGACGCCGCGGCGGTGCGACAAGTCTGCCCCCAGCGATAGAGATTTGTCAATCACTGAGTGGCGAAACCGCGGGATCGTGCACGCCCGCCTCCTACGGCGCCGTCAGGACGATGTTCCCGCTCTCCGTGATGGCCACGGTGTGCTCGGAGTGGGCGGTCAGCGAGCCGTCGGCGCTGCGCAGGGTCCAGCCGTCGCGGTCGGTGCGCAGGCGGTCGGTGGTGGACATGAACCACGGCTCGATCGCCACGACCATGCCCGGCTGCAGCTTGAGGCCGCGGCCCGGGCGGCCGTCGTTGGAGATGTGCGGGTCCTCGTGCATGGTGTGGCCCACGCCGTGCCCGCCGAACTCCAGGTTGACCTTGAGGCCGTAGGAACGCGCCACCTCGCCGATCGCGTGGGAGACGTCGCCCGTCTTGGCCCCGGGCTGTGCCGCGGCGATGCCGGCGGCGAGGGCCTCCTGCGTGGCGCGGATCAGCCGCTCGCCCTCAGCGTTCTCGCGGCCGACCACCACAGTCACGGCGGCGTCGGAGACCCAGCCGTTCAGGCTCGCGGCGAAGTCGACGCTCAACACGTCACCGTCGCGCAGCACGTAATCGAAGGGCTTGCCATGCAGCACGGCGTCGTTCACGGAAGTGCACAGCGAGTAGCCGAAGGGCCCCTTGCCGAACCCGGCCGGCTCGTAATCCACGTAGCAGGAGACGGCGCCGGCCTCCTTGATCATGCGGGCGGCAACGGCGTCCAGCTCGAGGAGATTCACGCCGACCTTGGCGACGGCCTTCAGCTCCGCGAGCACATCGGCCACGAAGCGGCCGGCGGGACGCATCGCCTCGATCTCCGCGGGGGTCTTCAATTCGATCACTGCACATCCTCCAATGGCGGCCGCGCCGCAGGCGGACGCGAGGCCATTGCCATTCAATCACTGACGCTCGCCGGGCGTCACGAGGGCCGGGCCGCCGCCGAACGCGGCGGAGCATTCGCGAGTGCCTTGTGCCGCCCGTCGGGTTTCGCGAGTACCTTGTGTCGCCGAAACGGCGCCGCGGGCGACACGCGGCACTCGCGGGCGAGGGGAAGCAACACCGGGCACTCGCGAACGGTGGAGAGGCGGCAGGTGGGGCGCCCACGGCCGGTGGCCGGGGCAACCCAACGCACGACGCCGCCCGCGCGCCGTCGTGCCCAAGGTCACCACACGCCGTCGGGCACCTCACGCGGCCCGGGGCGGGCGCCCAGGGCACCTCACGCGGTCCCCGTCGCCCGCCTTGGCGGGGCCGCCCGCGCGCCGGCCGCCCCACACAAGACGAGCGGGGCACCGCGGGTCGTGACGTCACGACCCGCGGCCCCCGCCCCGGGGGGAGTCAACCGGCTCAGTAGGCCTTGGAGCGCTGCGGCACCAGGACGTGCAGCAGGGCGAACTGCCCGTTGCGCGTGGCCTCGATAGCGCCCGCCAGGGCGTCGGCGATCTGCTCGTTGCGCTCCACGCGCGCACCGAAGCCGCCGAACGCCTGCGCCATGAGTGCGAAGTCCGGGTTCTTCAGCTGCGTGCCCGAGATGCGCTGCGGGTACATACGCTCCTGGTGCGTGCGGATGGTGCCGTACTCCTCGTTGTCCATGACGATCACGAGCGGCGTGGCGCCGTACTGCGCGGCGGTGGCCAGCTCCTGCCCGTTCATGAGGAACTCGCCGTCGCCAGCGATGGTCACCACGAGGCGCTCGGGGTAGTTGAGCGAGGCGGCCACGGCGGAGGGAACGGAGTAGCCCATGGAGCCGTTGCGCGCCGAGATCATTGACGCGTAGAACTCGGTGGGGAAGTAGCGGTGCGCCCAGTTGGTGTGCTCGCCGGCGCCGAAGGTCACCATGGTGTCGGCCGGCAGTGCCGGGACCAGGTGGGCCATGACGGAGTCCATCGTGGACTGCTCAGCATCGGTGCGGGCCTCGGGCAGGGCTGCAAACTTCTCCTGCTCGGCGCGCATGCGGGCGGTGAATTCCTCCCACTCCGGCTTGACCTCGAGGTCCATGCGGACGAGGTCGCGCACAAACGTGTCCGGCTTGGACACGATCTGGTGCGTCACGGGGCCGGAGCGGCCGCGCAGCGAGGGATCCATCGTGACGATGAAGTTCTTCTGGTCCCAGTTCTGGCGGATGTTGAAGCCGTTGGTGATGACGTCGCCAGGCACGGTGCCCACGAACACGAGGAGGTCGGTCTCCTCGAGCAGGTCGTAGGTCGGCTTGGGGCGGCCGTAGCCGATGGGGCCAACGTAGGAGGGGGAGGAGAAAGGCACGGTGCCCTCGCAGCGCCACTCCGCGGCGGCGGCGAGCTTGTGCTCCTCGAGCCACTGCGTGAAGGCCGTGGCGCCCTCCTGCGTCCAGTCGTTGCCGCCGAAGATGAAGAGCGGCTTCTTGGACTCCAGGAGCGCGGCCTTGAGGGACTTCCAGTCCTCCACGGTCATGCCGCCCGTGGCGACGGGGATCTGCGGGTGAACCTCGGCGTGCACCTGCTCGCGGATGATGTCCTCGGGCAGGCCGACCACCACGGGGCCCGGGCGGCCGGAGACGGCGGCGAACATGGCCTCGGCGACGATCTCGGAGGCGCGCTCCGGGTGGTCGAGGACCATGACGCGCTTGGCGCCGGACTCGAACCACGCCTTGGGCTCGAACTCCTGGAAGGCCTCGCGGTCGCGGTGTTCGAAGGGGATGAGGCCCACGAAGAGGACCATGGGGGTGGAGTCCTGCCAGGCCGTGTGCAGGCCGACGTGGGCGTTCGCGGCGCCGGGGCCGCGCGTCACCATCGCGACGCCGGGGACCTGGTGGAGCTTGCCGTCGGCCTCGGCCATGTAGGCGGCGCCGCCCTCATGGCGGCAGACCACAGTCTCGATCTCCGAGTTGTGCAGGCCGTCCAGCACATCCAGGTAGCTCTCGCCCGGCACCACGTAGGTGCGCTTGACGCCGTGAGCCACGAGGCTGTCGACGATGAGGTGGCCGGCCGAGCGGGATGCGGGCGCGTTGGTATCAGGGTGGGACGTCATTGTTCCTCCGGGTACTGCAGTGTCATGGATGCCCTCGCCCCCGCGCGGGGGATCGGGCTGACCTCAACGTACCGGCATCGAGCGGCGCGGCGCCGCCCGGGGACGCTCGTGGGGCCGAGTATGACGCGACGAGGGCGGTGTATTCCCTGGTGGGAATACACCGCCCTCGCGGTGGTGACGCGTCAGTCGCGCTTGGACTCGGCGGCGTCCTCCTCGGCGACGGCGCGCTCGGCCTCGGCGCGGTCAAGTTCGTCGGCGCTGGCCTCGGCCTCCGCCTCCTTAGCCGCGTCCTCCTCGGCGGCGGGCACCGGGGTGCCCCACGCGAAGAGACCGTAGAGGGCCGTGATGAAGATCAGGACGTAGCCGAAGAGCAGGCCGAAGAGCGGTTCACCGGCGCCGGAGAGGACCGGCTGCAACGTCGTGAGCGCCGACAGGCCGGCGCCGGCCAGGGCGAGCGTGCCCCAGGCCCAGCGGGCGCCAAAGCCGAGGTAGGCAATCGAGACCGTGAGCAGCGCGGTGCAGAGGGCGTTGAGCCACGGCGTGATCATGCCGGGGTTGCTCAGCGTCGCGAAGAGCACGCGCGGGGCGGTGATCGCCTCGCCGAACTGCAGGAGGGTGATGACGAGGACCAGGACCACAAAGAGGATGAGGGCGGCCACGGAGAACTCGGCGTTCTTCACGCGGCGCGTGAAGCGCCCGCGCAGGCTGGAGCGCGAGAAGGCCCACAGGCCCACGGCGCCGGCGATCACCTGCGGGGCGGCCCCGAGGAGCAACCAGTAGTCGTTCTGCCCCGGGTACAGGGCAACGAACAGCGGGCCCGCGAAGACGCCGAGCAGGTAGAACCACCAGCCGAGGTCGTTGCGGCGCGCCAGGAACACATTGCCCACCGCAAGGAACAGGCTCGAGAGCATCGTCAGCAGGAACACCGTTGCGGTGGTCGTGCCGGCTTCCGCCCCCGTGAGGGTCATGATCAGGTCGTTCACGCGCTGCCTAGCTCTTCTCGAGAATCGTCATCGGTGGCCCGCGCACGGCACAGGCCACCGGCCATTCTACGGGGCATAGAACAAGCGCCCCGACCCACGCGGGGTCGGGGCGCCGGTGCAAAGCGCTTTCTCAGCTTCAGGGGCGCGGGACCAGGCCGTCGAAGAGGATGGCGAGGATGGTGCGCTCGGCCTCCGCCTCGGAGACGTTGCCGCCCGGGCGGTACCACTCGGTGAGGGAGTTGACCGTACCGAAGAGGAAGCGGGCCACGGTGGTGGCGGCCAGATCGGAGCGCACGGAGCCCTCCTCCTGCGCCGCGCTCACGAGGGTGGCCGCGTGGCGGTCGAGCGCGCGGCGGCGCTCCATCGCGGCGAGCTCCACCTCGGAGTTGCCGCGCAGGCGCAGCAGCAGCGTGACGGAGGTCTGCTGCTCGAAGAGCACCTTGAGGGTGCCGCTCACGGCGCCGCGCAGGCGCTCGAGGGCGGTCCCGGAGGCGTCCGCGGCGTCGGTGAACACGGCCTCGAGGGGCGTCAGGGCCGAGTCGAGGGCCAGGCGCAGGATCTCGACCTTGGAGGGCACGTGGTGGTAGATCGCCGACTTGGAGATGCCCAGGCGCTCGGCCAGCATCCCCATGCTCGTGGCGTCGTAGCCGAACTCGGTAAACGCCTGCACCGCGATCTTGAGCACGGTGGCCTGGTCGTAGCCCGGGCGGCCGCGCTTGGCGCCGTGTGAGGCGGACGCGGACGCCGCGGTTCCTGGGCTGGTGATGGAGGGCATAGGGGTGATCCTCCCACGGTTGATGGCCGGGTGTCGTCTGTAACGCAAGGCGGGGTGGGCACCTGCCCACCCCGCCTTGCGCTATCGATCTACTGGTTGCGCAGGTCGTACACGCGGCGCAGCTTGCCGACGGAACGGACCAGGGCGCCCGGATCCACGACGTCGATGGCGCAGCTGGAGCCGATGTGGATCTTGATGAGCTTCTGCAGCTCGCCGGCCGCGGCGCGGGCGCGGTCGGTGGAGCAGTCCTCGCGGCGCTCCACCTTCACGGCCAGCTGGTCCATGCGGCCCGGGCGGGTGATCTCCAGCTGGAAGTGCGGCGAGAGGCCGTCAACCTTCAGCACGAGCTCCTCAATCTGCGTGGGGAAGAGGTTCACACCGCGCAGGATGATCATGTCGTCGCTGCGGCCCGTGATGCGGCCCATGCGGCGGTGGCCGGGGCGGGCCGTGCCGGGGAGCAACGTCGTCAGGTCGTGCGTGCGGTAGCGGATGATCGGCAGGGCCTGCTTGGTCAGCGTCGTGAAGACCAGCTCGCCGGACTCGCCGTCGGCCATGACGCGGCGCTCATCGAAGGCGTCGATGATCTCGGGGCGGAAGTGGTCCTCCCAGATGTGCGAGCCGTCCTTGGTGAGGTTGGACTCGCCGGCCACGCCGGGGCCCATGACCTCGGAGAGGCCGTAGATGTCGCACGCGTCGATGTCCCACATGTCCTCGAGCTCCTCGCGCATCTCCTGCGTCCACGGCTCGGCGCCGAGCACCGCGACCTTGACGGAGGTCTTGCGCGGGTCGAGGCCCTGGCGCTGCATGGCGTCACCGATGGTGAGCAGGTAGGTGGGCGTGCAGGCGATGGCCTCGGGCTGGAAGTCCTGGATCAGCGTGATCTGCTTCTCGGTCTGGCCGCCGGACATGGGGATGACCGTGGCGCCGGCGCGCTCGATCGCGGCGTGCGCGCCGAGGCCGCCCGTGAAGAGGCCGTACCCGTAGGCGTTGTGCACGCGCCAGCCGCGCTGCACGCCGGAGAGGCGGAAGCAACGCGCGCCGAGCTTGGCCCAGTCGTCGAGGTCCTGCTGCGTGTAGCCCACCACGGTGGCACGGCCGGTGGTGCCGGAGGAGGCGTGGATGCGCACGACCTCCTCGCGCGGCACGGCAAACATGCCAAACGGGTAGGTCTCGCGCAGGTCCTCCTTGGACGTGAACGGGAACTTGGCCAGGTCGGCGAGCTCCACGAAGTCGGAGGGGTGCACCCCGTGATCGTCGAACTTCTTCTTGTACAGCGGCACGCGGTTGTACGCGTAGTCCAGGATCGCCGCGGTGCGCTCCGTCTGGATGGCCTCGATCTGATCGCGGCTCATCGTCTCTTCGGGATCGAGGCCGTTCTCGGTGGAGGTGGTGTTCTTGGAGGTCATCGTTGAGCCTTCCTGGATCTTGCGTGTCTTGCGTGCGGGTGGGCGCCGGTGGGAACGAACCGCCGGCCGGTGTGCGGTGAGGGAACCGCGGGTGGTGAAGGTGCGGGGCCTAGCGAACGATGGGCGGGGCGCCCATCACGGTGCGGGAGCGACCGCGGAACTCCAGGAGGGTGGAGACGGAGCCGTCGGCGTTTTCCTGCGTGACGGTGATGTCGTACAGGCCGCTGCGCCCCTGCTGGACGCGGCGCACGGCGGTGGCGCGAATGGGGCGGCCGGGCTGGCCGGGGCGCAGGAAGTTGACGTCGGCGCCCTGGGCCACGGTGTAGTGGTCCTCGGCGCCCTCCGGCTCGTTGCAGGCCATGGCAAACGCCACGTCGGCGAAGGTGAAGAGCATGCCGCCCTGGGCGATGCCGAAGCCGTTGAGCATCTCCTTGCGCAGGGTCATCTCGATGACGACGCGGCCGTCCTCGACCTCCACGGGTTCAACGCCGAGCCAGTGCGAGCAGTGATCGAACTCGAGGATCTTGTGCTGCTCGCCGAGGCGGGCACCCAGTTCCGTGGCTTCTGCGCTCATGCGCTTCCTTCCCTGCGGCGGCTCAGGACGCGGGCGCCCTTTAATGACCGAACGGTCTGTCAGTAACTGGAAGTTATGCCCCAGGTGATGCTTGTGTCAAGCGTCACAGCATCGGGTGACGGGCGCAACGCCCGACGGCGGGTGGCTAGGACACGCTCCAAGCGGGCGCCGAGCGCCCGGCCAGCCAGGCGGCCACGGCGACGGCCGCGGGGAGCAGAACGCAGCCGAGAAAGACGAGCCAGGTGAGCCCGCCGAGGACGGCCCAGGCCCCGAGGCCGGCGCCCACACCCATCGCCAGGATGGACAGGAGGCGGCGCCCCTGATGTGGGGTGCCGCCCGGGCCGGAGGAGTCGGCGAAGAGTCCCGTGATCGTCAGCGTGAGCACCGTGGTGGTGAGGTCGGCGACCTTGAGGGACCTCGCCGTGTGGTTCTGCAGGCCCATCGCCACGGCGAGGGGAACGATCACGAGAAGCGAGGCGAGGGTGCCAGCAACGGCCCCGCCAGGGGCCGTCCCGGCGCTCACGGCCCACGCGACCCAGGCGAGCAGCCCCAACAAGGCCTGGCACGCCGTCGTGCGCCAGAGGGCCGCCGCCCGCGGCAACCTGCCCGGCGCGATCCAGCGCCCGCCCGCCAGGGCGCCGAGCCCGAAGGCGGCGATGGCGGCGATCGAGGCGGGCGCCCAGAAGCCGCCCACGCCGGGCAGGGCGAAGCCGAGGAAGACCACGTTGCCGGTCATGTTTGCAACAAACACGTGGCCGAGGACGAGGTAGGACAGGGCGTCGACGAGCCCCGTGAGCAGGGTCAGGGCGAGCAACAGCGGCGGCAGCGGGCCGTCCTTCTCGCTCGCTCCGGGACGGAAGGTCGCGAGCAGGTCCTTGAACCACATGGCGCCCATCATGCCGCCACGGGCCCCTCGAGATGAAGGGCCCGCGGCGGTCAGGGGTGGGGGAGCGGCGCCTCCCCGGTGCGGCTCAGGCGAGCGGCGCGATGCGCGCCGTGGCGCCCAGGTGCGTCAGGACGAAGGCGTTGTCCCAGGCGCGGTCCTTCCAGCCCTCGTAGCGCCCCGAGGCGCCGCCGTGGCCGCCGTCCATCTCGATCGTCATGACGATGGGCTGGCCGCCCGTGCCGCTCTCGCGCAGGGCCTGCACCCACTTGGCGGGCTCCACGTAGAGCACGCGCGTGTCGTTGAGCGAGGTGCGCGCGGCGATGGCCGGGTAGGGCAGCGCGCCCACGTTCTCGTAGGGGGAGTAGGACTTCATGTAGGCGTAGACCTCGGCGTCCTCGATGGGGTTGCCCCACTCCTCCCACTCGAGGGCGGAGAGCGGCAGCTCGGGGTCCAGGATGGAGGTGAGTGGGTCAACGAAGGGCACCTGCGCCACGATGGCCGCGTAGCGCTCCGGGGCCAGGTTGGCGATGGCGCCCATGAGCAGGCCGCCGGCGCTGCCGCCCACGGCCGCGACGCGCGCGGGATCGCCCCAGCCGTTCTCGGTCAGCCAGGCGGTGGCGTCGACGAAGTCGGTGAAGGTGTTCTTCTTCGCGAGTTTCTTGCCCTGCAGGTACCACTCGCGGCCGCGCTCGCCGCCGCCGCGGATGTGGGCCACGGCGTAGACCACGCCGCGATCGAGCAGCGAGAGGCGCGGGATGCCGAAGACCGGGTCCATGCTCGCCTCGTAGGAGCCGTAGCCGTAGACCTGCAGCGGGGCCGTGCCGTCGTTCGTGACGCTGCGGTGGTGCATCACGGTCAGCGGGATGCGGGCGCCGTCGCGGGCCGTGGCCCACTCGCGGTGCACGCGGTAGTCCTCAAGGTTCACGTGGCGCACCGGCGTGGTCTTGAGCAGGCGCGAGGCGCCGTCGGCGGCGCGGACGTCGTGGACCTCGGCGGGTAGCAGGTCTCCCACGCGCACGAGGCGCAGGTACGGGGACTCGAAGGCGGCGGAGCGGAAGGCCACCGAGAGCGGCACCTCGCCCGAGGTGGCCACGCTGCCGGTGCCGTCAGTGTCGGTGCCCGACGGCGCGTGGCCGGGGGCGGCGGCGTCGGGCACCTCGGTGCCTTCCGCCTGGGTGCCTTCCGCCGCGGCGAGCGGCGCCGAGGGTGCCGCCTGGGCCGGCGTGCCCAGGCCGGCCAGGGGCAGGGTCCAGACGCGGGGGACGGTGTCCTCGCGGACCGAGACGATGAGGTGCGTGGCCGTGGCCTCGATGCCGCCGAACTTCACCTCGTCCTGCGCCGGGAGGACCGGCGTCCAGGCGGCGGGCTCGCCCCCCTCGGCCGGGGCGAGGTCCACGCGCCCGTTGAGGGCATCGAGGTCGGAGAGCACGATGAGGCGGCGCTGGCCCTCCAGCGTGATGGGGAGGACCTGGTGCAGCGTGCGCGTTTCGCGCGGCACCACCTTGACCGGCTCGGCGGCGGCGTCCATGCCGGCCCAGACCCAGCTCTCGCCGTACTCGGCGTTGCCGATGTTGATGACGAGGTCCTCGCCGTCCGGCGAGGTGGAGGCGCCGAGCCACATGCCGGGGTCGGTCTCCGTGAAGAGGACGGTGTCCTCGGCCGGGTCCGTGCCGATCACGTGGACCATGAGCTTTTCGGGGCGCCAGGAGGCGTCCACCACGGTGTAGATGACGCGCGTGCCGTCCGGCGTGAGCTGCGGGTCGTAGAAGGTGCCCTCGATCGTGTCGGGGAGGTCCTCGCCCGTCGTCAGGTCCCTGAGGCGCAGGGTGAAGCGCTCGTCGCCGGCGTTGTCCACGGCGTACGCCAGGAGCGTGCCGTCGCGGCTCACGTCGAGGCCGCCCAAGGAGAAGAAGGGCTGGCCCTCGGCGAGCGCGTTGCCGTCAAGGAGGATCTGCTCGCCCGGGACCGGCTGGCCCGGGGTCAGGGTGGGCGGGGTCCAATCGGCCTCGGTGTTGCCCGTGTCCTGGGCGGGGATGCGCGCGT
>JALAHE010000187.1 GCA_022712075.1 Galactobacter sp. | reverse complement strand
GGGGACCGGCGACTCGCGCGGGGCCAAAACTGGGCGGGGCGCCGGGCGCAGGCGGGTGGGCTCGCCCGGAACGCTGATGGCCAGCAGCGGCCCCCACGGCCCCTCGAAGAGGCGCCAGCGCTCGCCGGGGGGGACGGGGCAGAGGCTGCGCAACTGGCGGCCCGGCGTCACCTGATACAGCCGTGCCTCCGGCGTGGAAACCACCAGGAAGTCGCCGCTCACGGGGTCGTAGGCGGGGGCGTCATGACGGAAGGCGGCCGCGGCAATCCGCGTGGCCCGCCGCTCGCGGGTGTGCACCAGCCAGAGGCGCGAGGCCTCGTCCGGCGTCGACACCATGACGGCAGCCCACGTGCCATCGGCGCCGACGGCCAGGGAGGTCGGCGCGCCGGCGGGTTGCCACAGCGGCACCCCGGAGGGGTAGCGACACAGCGCGGCGTGCTCCGCACCGGCCGCGCGCAGGAGGACGAGGCCGCGCTGCGGCAGGCCGACGATGGCCGCCTCCTCTGCGGCGATGGCCGCCTCCCACTCGGCGCTCAACGCCCCACCCCGTCGGCGTGCGCGGGTGCTGCGCCCACGGTGTCCTCCCGGAAGAAGGCGATGCCTCCCTCGTCGAGCGAGGTGGGCACGGCCACGGCGCGCAGGGGGGAACCGTGACGCGCGGCGTTCAGCACGTGCATCTGGGAGTCCCCGCCGCGGGTGACGGCGATCCATCGCCCATCGGCACTGACCGCCACGCTCCGGCGCTGGGCCGGGGCGCCAGCGATCCCCTCCCACGGGACGTGCCCGGGGCGGGGGGAACCGGACAGCGCAGGCAGGGCGCGGGTCTCGGCCAGCCTCCAGCCGCCGGCGTCGCGGCGCAGCACGCTCAGGTGGTCGCCGTCGGGGTGAATCGTGGCGACGGCAGCGGTGTCTCCGCCCAGGCCGAAACGGAAGGCAAGCCCAGGCGGGAGCTCGAGCGATCGTGCCCGGCCGCTGTGCAGGTCGATCCAGGCCATGGCGTTGTTCCACTCGGCCCAGCGCTGTGGGTCTGCCGGTCCGGAGCGGAGGACGCCAAGGGCGTGGCCGGTCGCGGGATCGAGCCGGAGGTAGTGCGCGCGGCCGGGGGAGGGCCAGCGCACGATCCCGGCCGCTTCCGGCCGGCCGTGGCGCACGCGGAAGCGCTCGAGGCCGCGGGAGGTGGCCGTGGCAAACACCTCGCCGGAGGCCACGTCGCCGTGCCCGTCCGGAGCGAGCTCCTCGCATAGCTGCCCGCTCAGCGCTGGGACGTGCGGGCCGAGGGCCAGGAGTTCGTCGAGGCCGATGGCCTCGATGGCGCCCGGCTCTCGGTGGCGCAGCACGGCGACCGGCTCCCCGGTGGTCGCGTCCCTCACCCATCCGGCGCCCGGTTCGCCGGGCCGGGTGCGGAAGCGCGCCGCGACGCCAGATTCCAGGTCAACGAAGCTCGCGACCGGGTTCCACGGATCCAGGTCGAGGCCGAGGCCGGGGGTGACGAGCGCCAGCCGGCCGGTGGGGTCCACGGCCACGTGCTCCGCCGGCACCGCCACGGAGATGCGCGTGCTCCCCGACGGGGTGTCCAGCACAGCCTCACCGGCCGCCTCATCGATCCACAGGGCCAGCTCGCAGCTCGCCTGAGCCACGCCGGCGTGCTCGGACAACACGCCGGCATCGACGGTCGTGAGGGCGTTGCGGTGGAGCCGGTAGAGGACGCCGGCGCGGTGATCTGCGAGGTAGAGAGGAGGGACATTCACACCGCCAGGCTACTTGCTATTGAGAATGATTCTCAATACGGTGAGAGTGTTCGAACCCGAACACCCCCGGATATCCGGGGAAAATTCACCACAGAAGGAGATCGCCATGGAGCGCATCGCCCAGGAAATCGAAGAGACCGAGCAGCTGGCCCATCTTTCGGCCACCCACTCCAACGCGCTCGTCGAGAACCCCTTCGACTGAGTGATTCCGTTGCGCCGTAGCTCGGCGTGACGCCGGGGCCGGGCCGTCGTCGACGGCCCGGCCCCCAAAAACTATTCACGCGGCGTAGCCCTGGCCGCCGCGCCCCTCGAAGCAAGGAGCCGCCGTGCGCACCGAGACCAGCATCGTCCCCGTCGAAGGGACGGCTGACACGATCGTGGAGTGGGGTGAACACGGGGCGGCGTTGCGCACGGCCGGGGGTGCCTTTCTCGGATTGTCCGGGTATCCGGAGGGGCTCGCCCGGGGGGAACGCACCGATGAGCAAGCGGAGTCGTTCATGCCCCGGCTCGCCGCCGAGCGGGCACAAGATGCGCTGAAGATCCGGCGCGCGAGGTGGCCGGAGCCCCGGCATGTGATCTTGCTCGGCGACGCCGCTCTGGCAGCGGACGTGCAGACGGCGCTCGCCGCCTGGGGCGCCCCCGTCGCACGCCTCGGCGCGGCCGAGGCGGCCGAACGCGCCGACGCGCACACCTTGGTGATCGGCGTGGCCGAGGCCCCGGCCGGGCGCGCCGGCTGGGACCGGCTCGATGACGCGGCGCGGCGCGGTGCCGGCTGGATCCGTGCCTACCGCGAGGACGGTCTCTACCTCGTTGACCCGCTCGCCGTGGGGGATCGTGGTCCCACCGCGGCGCAGGTCCTGGCCAGGAGGCGGGCCACGAGCAACGCACCGCGGGCCTGGCAGGCCTGGCGCAACGCGACGACGGCCGCCGCGGAGCCGCCCGGCCCCGCCGACCCGGCGGCGCGGGCCCACCAACTCTCGCGCATCCTGGCACTCTCCGCTGCGTGGGCGCGCGGCACGGCCGGACCTGACGAAACGAACCTCCTGCAGCGCTACGACGCCGCCGAGGCCCGGCTGAGCCGCCACCGGGCCCTCGCCTTCGATCCTCCGCCGGCCACCGCGCTCAGTGCCGGCGCCGTGGAATGAGTTCCCGCACGGTGGGCGCCGTGCGCGTCCCCTTGGCTGACGGCACCGTGCTGCGGGGGATGCGGGCTCTGCCCCAACACCCCGTGGCCACCGTGCTGGTGCAGACCCCGTACGGCGCTGCCTCCCAGGAACCCATGGCGCACTCCTGGGCGGAGCGCGGCATCGAGTGCTGGGTGCTCGATGTGCGCGGGCGCTACGCGAGCGGCGGGGCCTGGATTCCGTACCGCCACGTGGCCGAGGACGGCTTGCAGGCCGCCGCCTGGGCGCGGGAGCACGGGTCCGGGGGGCCGCTGCTGCTGCATGGCGCTTCCTACGCCGCGCACACCGCCCTGGAGACCGCGCGGGCGCTGCACCTTGAAGGCGCCACGCCCGCGGACGGCGGCGCCGTCTCGGTGCCCGTGCTCGGCCCCGGCGAGACCGCCTGGGATCGCCACGGGCGGCCGCTCATTTCCGAACGGGTGGGGTGGTGGCACGAACACGGTTTCGGGCCGCGCTCCAGGAACCCGCTGGACGCCGCGGAGGCCCAACGTCGCGTCAACGCGGTCCGCGCCCGCGGCGTCGGCGTCGCGGCGGCGTGGGGCTGGCCGCCGGCCACCCAGCGGGCATGGCGCGGGATATGGTCCTCGTCCCGCGTGGACCCTGCGCTGCGCTGGGGAGGAATGCGCTCCCCGCTCCTCGTCATCGGCGGCCGACACGACCCCTTCCGGCGCGAGGCGGCGGCGCTCGCGCGGGGCTGGGGTGGTCTCACTCAGCACGCCGAGGGGCCCTGGGGGCACGGGCTGCTCGCGGACCTGGCCCCGGGTAGCACCCGCGGCGACGTGGTCGCGGCCGGCGGGCCGGGCGCCGTACTGGACGGCTGGCTGGCCAGGATCGTCCCGGACGCCCACGTTGAACGCAACACCGTCCCCGCGCCGCCCCGCGGGGCATACCGACTTGTGTCCGAGCTGCGCCCCGCAGCCCGCAGGTGGACACACACCACCACGGCAGAAAGGCCCCGACCGTGAACCCGATCCCCACCGACACCCTGCCGCAGCCGGCGCCGACGGTCAGCGCGGACTCGCCGACCGCGGCGCTCGGAGCACCCGGGCCCGAGCGACCCGCCACCGCCCCGGCACCGCTCACGCCGGAGGACCTCGTCGATCCCTTCACCGGCGTCATCCGCTCCGTCAGGGAAGTCCCGCACCCACCCGGCGCCCCGGCCGCGTACCTCGCCCTGACCGCCTCCGTGGCCGACGCCAGGATGCTGGGGGAGTGGCCGGCGGACCGGGTGTCGCTCGGAACCTCGTTCGGGGACGCCGCCGCGGCGCGGATCGCTGCCATCGCCGAGGGCGCCGAGCGCTACTGCGGCAACTTCCTTCCCGACCCGCTGCCGCCCCAGGACTACTTCACGGGCACGCACGAGGAGCTCGTCGCGTCCGGACGCCCGGCGCTGGAGACTCACGAGCTGCCAACGCATGCCGTGTGGCAGGCGGGGCGGCCGGGCTTCCCCTACACGACCATGGGAGAGAACACCCCCGCGCTGTGGGTACGTTGCAGCGATGAGGGCGGGAACGAGGTGTGGGTGCCGGACGCGCTGGTGCACCTGAACTGGCGGCAGGCCCGCTTCCGGCACCTGCCCCGCACCCACCACCTCAACTACGCGGGGATCGCCACGGGCCAGGGCGTACAGGACGCGAGGGACAGGGGGCTGCTCGAGGTCATCGAGCGGGACGCCTTGGAACTCTGGTGGCACCTGGACGGGCCGGCGCGCGGGATCGACGTGGACTCGGTGCCCGGCCTGCGCGAGGACCTGGAGGGCTGCGAGCTCGAGGTCTGGCTCGTGCAGATGCCGAGCGAATTTGCACCATGCGTTGCGGCACTCACGTACGACGCCGCGCGCGGGATCTACGCCGCGGGCTTCTCCTGCGCGCTAGACCCGGCCAGGGCAGCGCGCAAGGCGGTGCTGGAGGCCGTCCACACCTGGATCTACACGCAGGGCACGCTCGAGGCCGACGGCTGGGTCTACCGCGCCGTCGAGCGGGGGCTCATGGCCAGGGGGCTCTATCTCGAACACCGGCCGGAGCGGGACTACGCGGCGCAGGCCGGCGCGCAGTTCGAGAACGTCATCGACCTTGGCGCCCACGTGCAGGTCTGGCTCGATCCCAGCGTGCAAGCGCTCGCCGCCCGCTTCCACGAGCCGGCGCTCGGGATCGTGGGCGTGGAGGCACTCGAGAGCCCGACGCTCGGGCAAGTGCGCGCACGGCTCGCCGCGGGCGGCCACCGGGAGATTTATCGCGACCTGACCACGCGCGACGTGGCGATGACGCCGCTGCGCGTGGTGCGCACGCTGGTGACCGGGCTGGTCCCGAACGCCCCGGCCGCCTTCGCCTATCTCGGCATGGACCGCTTTGCCTCCGCCGCCCGCGAGCGCGGCTGGCCCGTTCCCGGCGACGGGCCGGAGTGCTTCACGCTCGTTCCGCCCCCGCACATGTGAGGCGCTGCCCGTGACACTCGCCGCCCTTCCTGGCCTTCTGCTCCATCAGGCCTACGGCCCCCTGACGCCGGGGGACCCGGTGCATCCGGGACCCCGGGACAATGCTTGGTCCGCGCTCGGGGCCGGGACCGCCGCCACCTCGGCCGGGGCCACGTCGCCTGCCGCCGAACTGGCCCTCGAGGTCCTCGAGGCACTGCTCGCCCCGCGCGGACTGCACCTCACGGAGGACGGCTCCGCCACGTCCATCCAGCGCCGGGCCGTCCCCTCGGCCGGGGCAAGCTACGGTGTGCGGGCCCACCTGCTGGAGCCGGCGGTCGAGGGCGACTGGCGCAGGTGGGCCTACGACCAGGAGCTGGGCACGCTCACCTTGCGCCACCCGGAGACCGAGTTCCTGGTCCCGGCCGCGTGGGGTGCCGCTGCCTCCCTCGGCTCGCCGGGCCGAGCGCTCCTCGTCTTCTCCGTGCTGCCCGGACGTGCGTTCTCGCGCTACCGACACCGGGCCTGGCCGCTGTGGCTGGCCGACGCCGCCTACGCGGCGGCCGGCGCCGAGCACCTGCTCGGCACCACGGCGGTCCTTGCCAGCGAACTGCAGGGCGGGGCGACCGCCCTGCGCGCCGCGCTAGCCTGGCCTCGGTCCGCCCACGCCGAGGCGTGGCTGAGGCGAGGCCTCGCGCCCGAGCTGCCCCTCGCCGTCGTGCCCCTGCCCGCCGCACGTCCTGTCTGGCTGGCCGCGAGGGCTGAGCGGCTGAGCGCGCGGCGCAGCCCACGCCACGACCGCTTTCTCGCCCGCCCGCGGAGGCCGGGAGGTGCGGCCGAGCGCCTGTCCGAGGCCGCGCAGCAGCCCTGGATCGCCGGTGCGGAGCGCGTGGTCACCTGGACGCTCGACGTGGGCGCGGCCGATCCGCGTCGCCTCATGGCGGCGGCCTGGGCCGCGCCGCTGGCCGGGGGGCGCCGCCTGTACGCGGAACACGCGGAGGGGAGCTGGTCCTCCCGCCCCGTCTCCGGGCTGGTCGCGTCTTCGGGGACATGGGTAGTTCACGCCCTCGCCTCCCTGCGCCCAGATCGCCCCGCCACTCACGGAGGAATCCGAACATGATGATTGTCAAGGAACTCACGCGGGCGGCCGCCCGGCGTCCGCGGGAGGTGGTCGCCGCCGTTGCGCCAGCGCTGCTCGTCAACGCCCTCTACGTGGGGCAGGCGGTGGCCTTGGCGCACGCCCTCGCCGCGGCGGCCCGAGGGCGGCTCCAGGAGGCGTTGTTCAGTCTCGGGGCCGTGGCGCTCATGACGCTGGTCCGGGTCGGAGTGGCCCTCGTCCAGGCCTCCGCCGCGAGCCGGCTCGGCGCCAGGGTCCGGCTCGATGTGCGCGCGGCCGGCCTTCGGGGCGTGCTGCGCCCCGAAGCGCTGCGGGACCCGGCGCGCCGCCCTGGGGCGCTACGGGCCACGCTGAGCGACGGCGTGGACGGCGTGGACGCCTACGTCTGTGCCTACTACCCGGCCCTGCTCACCCTGGCGATCGCCACCCCGGCCGTGCTCCTCGGGCTGGCCTGGGTGTCCTGGCCTGCAGCCCTCGTCGTGGCCGTCGGTGTGGCGCTCGCGCTGCTTGCACCCAAGGCCTGGGCACGGCTCATGGCCAGGCGCTCGCAGGAGCAATGGGAAAGCTATGAGGGCCTGGCGGCCGAGCTCTCCGAGGCACTCCGCGGCATGCAGACGCTGCAGGCCTTGGGACGCGTTCCGTGGGCCAGGCGGCGCATCCATGCGCGGTCCGAGCGGCTGCGCCAGCAGACCGAGCGGGCCATGCGTGCCTCGCTCGCGGAGACAGCCCTCACCGATCTGGCCATCCAAGGGGCGCTCGCAGGGGCGGCGGCCGGCGCTATTGCCGAGGCGCTGTCCCCGGGATCCGTGGCTTCACAGAGCTACTTGCTCCTGATGCTCTCCGGGGAGGCCTTCCGCCCGGTGCGCGAGCTATCGAAGCAGTGGCATGCCGGCTACCTTGGCCTCGGCGCTGTCGCGGGACTCCGCGACATTGGCGCGTTTGAGGCGGGGGAGTCGCTCAGCACTCACGGCACGGCGGCGGCGGTGCGG
>JALAHE010000186.1 GCA_022712075.1 Galactobacter sp. | reverse complement strand
GGGCGGGGGCGTTCATGTGCTTATCTCACCACGCCGCCGCCCGGAGGGCGCCGGGAAGCCGCTATGAGTCGGCCCGGTCCCGGTTTACTTGAGCAGGGTGGCGGCGATCGTGTCCGCCACGCCGCGCGCCTCGGTCAGGGCGCCCTGCACGTCCGAGGCCATGACGGAGAAGCTCAGGAGCCGCCCGTCAGCGGTGGTGGCGTAGCCCGAGAGCGAGACGACGGCGGCCAAGGTTCCGGTCTTGGCGCGCACGAGGCCCGTGGTGGCCGTGGTGTTGAGGCGGCCGGCCAGCGTGCCAGTGGATCCGGAGACCGGCAGCAGCGAGGCGAGCTCGCGCAGCTCGGCGTTGCCGCTCGTGGCGGCGTGCGTCAGCAGCCCGGCCAGCGTGGCCGGTGAGACCTGGTTCGTGGCGGCCAGGCCAGAGGTGTCGACCATGGAGAGCCCCGTGGTGTCGACTCCGAGCTCCTTGACCGCTGCGGTGACCTGTTCGCGGGCGTGTTCGAGGCTGCCCGTGGCACCGCGTTGCACCGCCACGAGCCGGCCGAAGGTCTCGGCCATGAAGTTGTCCGAGTGCTCCTCCATGTAGCCCAGCTGCTCCAATAGCGTGGCGGATTCAACGGAGGCGAGCTCACTCGCGTGCTCGTCAGAGCCGGTCTGCCCACCGACGCTGAAGGCGGTCTCCACCTTGGCTGCCTTGGCCTGAGCCGTGAGCGCCTCGACGAAGGCCGCGAGGGCGGCGTTGGCCGGCTGGCGCACCACAGCCGAACTGTGCGAGGCGGAGGCCCGACCGGCGTTGAGGACTGGGGTTTGCACTTCGGTGATGTTGTTGGTGGTGACGAGGTCCGCCGCCCACTCCGGGTTGAGGGCCGGACCGGGGAAGAGCGAGGTGTCGACGAGGACCTCGTAGCCCTTCTCGACCTTCTCCTGCTTGGAGAGCGCCTCGACCGTGAGCTTGGCCAGGGTCTCCAGGCCGGCGTGCCCGGCCACGGAGTCGGGCCGCGAGGCGCCGGCGCCCAGGAGCGCGTCGCCCCCGCCCACGAGACGCAGCCGCCGTTCCGAGTCGAGCGTGGCACGTGTGGTGAAGCGGTGCCCGCGTTCGAAGCTCGCCAGCGCCGCGGCGCCCGTGAGGAGCTTGAGGCTCGAAGCAGGCACGCCCGGGGTCGCCGCGTTGCGGTCAACCAAGGTCTCGCCCGTGGCGACGTCTTGGACCGCCACGGCGTACTGGCCGGGCTTGCCCCGGGTGGCGGCCTCGACGGCGGAGGTCAGCTCCTCGGCCGAGGGTAGCGGCGCATCCGCGCCGTGCGGGGAGAAGGGCTCCCGGGCCTGGCTCGGGAGCGCGGATGGACTCGCGGCCGGCAGCTGCGCCTCCGGCCGGTCGCCAAGCACATGCCAGCCCACCAGCGCGGCGAGGGCGAGCACCGCCACGAGCCACACCCCGCGGGACAGGAATCGTGCCACCCGTTGACCTCTTCTTCCGTGCATTCTGTGGTGGCTGGGCGCCGAACGTAGACTGGGACCCAGCACTGCAAGGCTATCGGGCGCCGCTTGGCGCCGCCGTGAGGCCTGTCGCACACCTCATCAAGAGAAGGAAGCCATGGAACACGACGTCACCATCGAGATCCCGGCCGGGTCCCGCGTCAAGTACGAGATGGATCACGAGAAGGGCCGCCTGCGCCTCGACCGCGTCCTCTTCACCCCCATGCAGTACCCCACGGCCTACGGCTTCTTCGAGAACACCCTGGGCCTGGACGGCGATCCGCTGGACGCCATGGTCTACATCCCGGGCGTTGACCTGGTTCCCGGCGTCATCGTTGAGGCCCGCCCCATCGGCGTCTTCAACATGACCGACGACGGCGGCCCGGACGCCAAGGTGCTGTGCGTCCCCGCAGACAAGCGCTTCGACCACATCCAGGAGATCGAGGACATCGACGACTGGACGAAGGCCGAGATCGAGCACTTCTTCACCCGTTACAAGGACCTGGAGCCGGGCAAGTGGGTCAAGGCCGAGGGCTGGGCCGACCGCGCCGCCGCCGAGAAGGAGCTCGCCGAGTCGATCGAGCGCTTCAAGACCGAGGGTCACTGACCTCACGCTCCGGCCAAGCGCCGGAGCACGACGGGGCGCCCCACCACACGGTGGGGCGCCCCGTTTTTTGCGCCGTGGGCACCGCCCGGCGTAGCGCACGGCGGCACGGCACGGCACGGCCGCTTCGACGCGAGACGTAACACCGTTTTTTCATATTTTTTCCGAGCTACTTGCCACTTATGCCGGTCTATATGGGCTTACCGACCGACCGGTCCATAAAACATCTTTCATATCTTTGAAGGTTTCGTTTCATTCTTGACATCTCCTGCGTACGGTCATCCCATCCACGTGATGTACCTCACGAGCCCACCCCAGGGCGCCACATCAGGAGTCATCCATGAACACCAGCACCGTGACCCGCCGCCTCTAAGCCGCCGTCCTTGCCAGCAGCCTCCTGCTCACCGCGGGAACCGCCGGGGCCGCCGCCGCTTCCGCCGCGCCGGCCGCGGAATCGACGCAGCAACTGAAGCAGACCCAGGCAGAGGCCTATGCCCTCGCCAAGCAGCTACTGCAGGCCAAGACCGTCGGCGAGGCAACGAAGGCGCTCGACTCCGCGACGGGCGTTCCCGGCGCGAGCGAGACCGCCAAAGCGCTCGCCCCGCTCGGCGACTCGACCAAACTGGCAACGGCATCGGATGCGAAGGTCGACGGGATCGTCGACGTTCGCGAGACGGTGCAGCGGCTGGTGCTGAGCCAGCTCAACCCGGCGGCAGAGGGCGAGTGCGCCACCACCGACCTCGACCGCTACGCCAAGACGCTGATTCCTCAGCTCGATCCGAACTCGACTCCCGAGGAGCAGGGCGAAGTCCTGGCGCGGCTCATCCTCCTGATCGCCTTCTCCTCGCTGGGCGGGCTCGACGCTCCCACCTACGAGGCCCTGCACCTCGGCGACAGCACGAAGCCCCTGCGCACCTTCGGCGAGGAGCAAAACAAGACGGCCGTCGTCAAGCACTCCTTCGCCCAGATCAAGAAGTTCTGGGCCGGCGACGTCGACACCGGCCCGATCACCACCTCGGCCATGAAGGACGACATCGTCACCGGGGACGGCAAAGCCGCCCAGCGCAAGTACGGCGCCTTTGCGCTCGCGGCCGTCAGCGGGTCCAGCACCTACGACCCGCGTGTGGCGCTGGCCTCCACCGACCCGAAGGTCAAGGAGCAGCTCGAGGGGCACGGCCTGTCCTTGCACCTGCTGCTCGATCAGCTTCCCTTCCTTGACGGCGGCGAGTCCCCGCTGTTCATGCTCAACGCCTACGCGTACTCGCCCATCCCTGGTGCGGCCAACGAGGTGGGCCTGCCCAAGCGCATGGTCTTCGGTGACGGCATGCTGACCTTCCTGCGCACCTTCAAGTACGGGGACACCGGCATCAAGTCGGTGCTCGGGCACGAGTTCGGGCATCACATCCAGTACGTCATCGGCTTTGACACCCCCCGAGGGCACGGATCCCGAACGCACGCGCCACAGCGAGCTCGAGGCCGACACGCTCTCGACGTATTGGTCCACCCACGTGCTGAGTGGCAAGTACAAGGTGGCCGAGCAGGCAACGGCGGTGCGCGTGTTCACTAACGTGGGTGACTGCAACGTCGAAGACGCAGGCCATCACGGCACCCCGGCCCAGCGCGGTGCCACCGCCCTCTTCGGCCAGGAACTGGCCGATCTGCAGAAGAAGAACAAGCACGTCTTCGCCGCCGAGTCGGTGCGCCTGAAGTTCAACAAGGAACTGCCGGGCATCCTGGCTGCGAAGTAACCCCTCCGCCCGGACGCGGCACGGCGCCCCACGGCCTCCCGGTCGTGGGGCGCCGCTGTGTCCCTGGGGCAGACTGTCCCCATGTTCGTCCTCACCCTGACCCAACGCGACGCCGGGAGCCACGGCGATCGCGTCGATGAACTCCTCGCGGCCCTCGCCACCCACCCGGCCGCTCACCCCTTCCGCCGCTCGTGGGGGGACGAGGCCATCGGCGCGGTGTCCTCCCCGGATGCCGCCGTCGCCGCGGCCCTCGTGGCCCTGCGCCAGGGCGGCAAGGAGGGCAGGCGCTTCAGCATCGGCATCGGAGTGGGGCCGGTGACCATGGCCCCGGACGGCTCGTTGACGGGCCAAGGCCCGGCCCGTTCCCGCCGCGCGGTGGAACGCTGCTCGCGGCAGGCGATCCCGCTGGGCGTGGAGGCGGGTCCCGCAGGCGTGGCCTTCGAGGGCATGCCCTCCGCCCCGGAGTCCGCGGCGTCGGCCGAGGCGGTCCTCCGCCTGCTCGGAGATCTCGTGGCCCGCCGCAGCGAGGCGGAGTGGGCCGTCATCGACCTGCTGATCCCCGGCGTGCGCGGCCAGCAGCGCGAGGTCGCCTCCGCCCTCGGCATCAGCGTGCAGGCCGTTTCCCAGGCCTTGGCGAGAGCCGGCTGGAGCCGCGAGTGGGAGGCCCGCCCCGCCGCCGCGCTGTTGCTGGGGCTGGCGGCCTTCGCCGTGGAGTAGCCGCGCGCGCCAGCGAACCGCGGGCGGCCCGTCCCACCCTCAGGCCTGCGCCGCGTAGGCGTCCTGGGCCTTGCGCGGCACGAGCACCACCGGCACCGGCGAGTTCTTCACGATCTTGCCCGCCTGCGAGCCGAGTGAGACGCGCGCGAGCGGCCCGAAGCTGCTGGAGCCCACCATGAGCACCTCGCCGGGAAGCCACGCGGCGGACTCGAGCACCTCGGCCCAGCTGTAGCCCACCACGGCGGTGAACGCCGGGGCTGGGGCGTCCGGATCCAGGCCCCGCACGCGCGCCTCCATGTCCTTTGACCACTCGCCCATGATGTCCCGCTGCATGCGCGTTGAGATCCCGGCCACCGATCCGGGCGGGTGGGTCACCCCGAAGGAGAGCACCCTGAAGTCGGCGCCTGAGTCCTCGGCCACGACGCGCGCGCCGAGCAGCAACTGCCCGGCCGTCGCCGAACCGTCGTAGGCCGCCGTGACGCGTGGCACGCGCTCGGCCTGCCCCACGGAGGCCTCGCGCGGCACCAGCACGACGGGCAGCGGGGCGCTGTAGAGCAGGCTCATCGCCACGGAGCCCAGCTCGATCCGTCCCGGCACCGCTCGGTCGGAGGACCCCACCACGAGCCGCTCCGCCTGCACCTCGCGACACACGTCCAGGAGCACTTGGCGCACCGACTCCCCCGAGCGCACCAGCACGCGGGCGTGGGTGCCGCGCGGCATCGAGGCATCGGCCATGGACAGCGCCTGCGTGAGGTCCTGCGCCCAGCTCCCCGCCGCCGCGTCGTCCTCCCCGAACTGTTCAACGCTCACGGCCACGAGGTACAGCTCCAGGCCGTAGGAGCGCGCCAGCAGCGCGCCCACCTGCGCGGACGGCCCCGGATCGTGGCCGGGGGCCACCGCCACCACAACGCTCATGCCTCGCCTCGCTCTCGCTTCGCGGCGGGGCGACACCTCATCCGGCGCCCTCGCCCTAGAGCACAAGTACCAGAGCCGCCCGCCGCAGGTCCAGAGCACGACGGCGGCGGCGCACCTTGTGGTGCGCCGCCGCCGGTGATCTCTGACCCGCCCGAGCAGGCCCCGCTCAGGCGAGCAGCGAGCGCAAGACAGGCACGAGGCCGTCGTCGTCCACCCCGAGGGTCACCTCGTCGGCGGCGAGCTTCACCTCGTCCGGTGCCTGGCCCATGGCCACGCCGCGGTGGGCCCAGCCGAGCATCTCGATGTCGTTGCGGCCGTCGCCGACGGCCACCGTGGTGGCGCGGTCAACGTCGAGGTGGGCGCGCAGGGCCTCCAGCCCGGAGGCCTTCGTGACGCCGCGGGCGGCGATGTCCAGCCAGGCAGTCCAGCCCACCGAGTAGGTGACGCCGTGCAGGCCGATGGACTCCACGGCGCGGCCGAAGGCCTCGGCGGTGTCGTCCGTGGAGAAGACCACGAGGCGCACGGCCTCGGCGATCATGAGCTCCTCGAAGGTCACGCCGCGCGCGGCGGCGCCGAAGCTCGCGTCCTGGAAGCGCTCGGTGGAGAGGAAGTCGCCGTTGACAGTCTCGACGGCGTACTTGGCGGCCGGCAATACGTCGCGCAGGGCCGTCAAGGCGGGGGCCGGGTCGAAGCGGCGGCGGTCGGTGACCTCGAAGCCGTCGGGCAGCGAGGCGTCGAGGCGGGCGGTCACTCCGCCGTTGGCGCACACGATGTGGCCGCGGTCGATGCCGAGCGACTCGGCGATGGGCAGGGCGGCTCCGAGCGAGCGGCCGGTGGAGATCACCACGTTGTGGCCGGCGGCCACGACGTCGCGGGCCGCCTCGCGGACCGCGGGGGACATGGCCCCCATGTGATCCACGATGGTGCCGTCCACGTCGAGGCACACCATGTACTGCGTGTCGTTGATGGTCTTGTCCTTGTTCTCGAACCGGTCATCGTTGCCGGTCTGCATCATGATGGTCATGTCCCCCAGTGCACCACAAGCGCCCCACGCTCACCATGACCCGGGTCTCGCGGCGGATGAACGCTTCCCCAATTCTGCGTGAGCGAAGCGCGCGAACGCTGGAACCCCAGCCAACGACGCCGGGTCCGGACCTCCGTGCGGAGGTCCGGACCCGGCGTCGTGCTGTGAGGGCCTCGCGGCACTCAGGCGAGGGGCTCGAAGCGCTCCTGGCCGCCCAGGTAGGGGCGCAGGGCCTCCGGGATGGTGACGGAACCGTCGGCGTTCTGGTGCGTCTCGAGGATCGCAACGATCCAGCGGGTCGTGGCCAGGGTGCCGTTGAGCGTGGCGACGGAACGGGTGCCGGAGGGCTTGCCCTCGGCGTCGAGGACGCGCTCGCGGATGTTCAGGCGGCGGGCCTGGAACGTGGTGCAGTTGGAGGTGGAGGTCAGCTCGCGGAAGGCGTCCTGCGTGGGGACCCAGGCCTCGCAATCGAACTTGCGGGCGGCTGACATGCCGAGGTCGCCCGCGGCCGTATCGATGACGCGGTAAGCCAGGCCGAGGGACTGGAGCATCTGCTCCTCCCAGCCGAGCAGCTCCTGGTGCACGCGCTGGGCGTCCTCGGGCTTGGCGTAGACGAACATCTCCAGCTTGTTGAACTGGTGCACGCGGATGATGCCGCGGGTGTCCTTGCCGGCCGAGCCCGCCTCGCGGCGGTAGCAGGAGGAGTAGCCGGCGAACTTCTCCGGGCCCTTCTCCAGGTCGATGATCTCGTCTGCGTGGTAGCCGGCGAGGGCCACCTCGGAGGTGCCGACGAGGTAGAGGTCGTCGCGCTCGAGGCGGTAGATCTCGGCGTCGTGGGCCACGTCGAAGCCCGTGCCCTGCATGGTCTCGGGGCGCACCAGGGTGGGGGTGATAATCGGCGTGAAGCCGTTCTTCAGCGCGAGGTCCATGCCCATCTGGATGAGGGCCATCTCCAGGCGGGCGCCCACGCCCTTCAGGAAGTAGAAGCGGGAGCCGGAGACCTTGGCGCCGCGCTCCATGTCGATGGCGCCGAGCAGCTCGCCGAGCTCCAGGTGGTCCTTGGGCTCGAAGCCCTCGGCGGCGAAGTCGCGCGGGGTGCCCACGTGCTTGAGGACCACAAAGTCATCCTCGCCGCCGGCCGGGGCATCGGCCTCGACCAGGGTGGGGAAGATGCGCACGAGCTCGTCGCGGGAGGCCTTGGCCTCGCCGGCGGCGGCCTCGGTGGCCTTGACCTGCGCGGCAAGTTCCTTGACCTGCGCCAGGAGGGCCTGCTTCTCCTCGCCCTTGGCTGCGGCGACCTGCTTGCCGAAGGCCTTCTGTTCGGCGCGCAGCTGCTCGAAGGAGGTCAGCGCCGCGCGGTAGGCGCGATCGGCCTCCAGCACGGAATCCACGAGAGACACCTCGGCTCCGCGGGCCTGCTGCGAGGCACGGTAGGCGTCTGGGTTCTCTGCAAGGTCCTTGAGGTCGATCACCCCCCAAGCCTAACGGGTGTCACTACGATGAGTCCGATCAGGGAATCGCAGACCCACAGCAGCAACGGAACAGGGGAACCGCATGCCGAACTCGATCGTGGTGGCCGTGGTCATCAACCCGGTCAAGAAGGAGGCGCCGCAGGCCAGGGAGCTGTTGCTCGCCGCCTGCGCCGACGCCGGCCACGCCGAGCCGCTGTTTTTCGAGACGGCGGAGGACGATCCCGGCCACGCCATGGCGCGCGAGGCGCTCGCGGCCGGCGCGACCACCGTGATCGCCTGCGGCGGCGACGGCACGGTGCGCGCCGTGGCCGAGGAGCTCGTGGGTGCGGACGGGGTGGCCCTTGGCATCCTTCCCCTCGGGACCGGCAACCTCCTGGCCCGCAACCTCGGGATCGACGTTGACGACTTCGAGGCGGCCGCAGCCGTGGCCGTGGGCGAAGAGACGGACCCGGTGGACGCCCTGCGGGTCACGCTGCACCGCCCCGACCGCAGCAGCGAGAGCACCATCAGCGTGGTCGCCTCCGGGCTCGGGATCGACGCCGAGGTCATGAACCAGACCAACGAGGGGCTCAAGAAGGTCGTGGGGCCCGCCGCCTACGCCGCGACGGGCGTCACCAAGATGCTTGGCCTGCGCCGCCACCCCGTGCGCATCAGCGTCGACGACGGGGCGTGGGACACCGAGAACGCCCGCACCGTCATGCTCGTGAACGCCGGCTACATCCAGGGCGGCCTCCAGTACGTCCCGGGCTCCAGGCACGACGACGGCGTGCAGGACGTCATGGTCATGTCACCGCGCAGCCTGGCCGGCTGGGGTGTCGTGGCGGCCAAGATGCTGCTGCGGCTCAAGCAGGATGTGCCGGTGGTGACCTATCACTCGGGGCGAAGCATCAGCGTGCGCAGCTTCTATCCTGTGCAGGCGCAGGTGGACGGCGATCCAGTGGGCGAGGTGACGGCGATCGACAGCGAGATCCTGCCCCACGCCCTGCGCGTGCACGTGCCGCTCGAGGAGGACCGCCTCCCGCCCGGCGGCGCGCTGGCGAAGATCCTGCCCGCCGCGGTGAGCC
>JALAHE010000185.1 GCA_022712075.1 Galactobacter sp. | reverse complement strand
CGCGGCGGCGGCGCATGGTCTCCAACGCCGTGCCGACGATCGGCGCGCTCTTCACCGTCATGGCGTTTGTCGCCGTCCTGGTGGCGGCCTGGAACGCCGGCGGGAGCCACGCCCGCGCCGATCTTGCCGCCTCGGTCTCGGCCTTCTCCTCGAGCGGCACCCCCTTGTCCGACTACGACATCGCCGAGCTGCGCCGCGCGGGCTGGACCTGCCCGGATCTGCGGCCCAACGGCCTGACCATGACCTCCTCGAGCGGCGCCAAGAGCGGGGACCTGGCGTGGGTGAGCATCACCTACTCGGGTGAGCAGGGCGCGGTGGTGCTGACCGAGACGCGTTCGCTGGCCGCAGGCGCCGGGGCCCCGGCCGCCAAGCCCGGGCTCGACGCCGAGCAATTCGCCGCCGGTTCTGCCCGCTTTGCGCTGCACTCGACGCTGGACGCCAAGGGTGCCTCCGCGCTACAGGCGAGCATCGCCGACCTCGCGGCGGAGTCAGCACAGGACGCCCAGGCGGAGCCAGCCAGCGGCTGGGATCGGCTCTCCCGCGGCTTCGTTCGGCTCGTGGACCCGAGCCGATGAGCCCCCTGCGCGCGGCGCACTGTGTCATGCTCGGCGCCCTCGCGTCGGGGACGTCCCACAACCGGTAGGCTCTTCTCTCGTGGAACTCTTTGGCATTAACGGCAGCGAGCTGCTCATTCTCGGCCTCATCGCCGTGGTGGTCCTCGGCCCCGAGAAGCTGCCTGAGTATGCCCAAAAGCTGGCACAGCTGATCAAGAGCGTCCGCGGTTACGCGGCCGGCGCCAAGGAACGGCTGCGCGAGGAGGTCGGCGACGAGGTCGCCGACATGGACTGGCGCAAGCTGGATCCGCGCCAGTACGACCCGCGCAAGATCATCCGCGACGCCCTGCTCGACGACGAGGGCCCGGGTTCCGCTCCCGCCTCGCCCTCCGCCGGGGGAACCGGTAGGGCCGTGGCGGCCTCCGCCCCGGCCGCGGCGCTCAGCGCCCTGCCGAGCGTCGCGACGCAGACCCAGCTCGCCGAGGGCGAGCTTGCCCCGTTCGACTCCGAAGCGACCTGACGCCGGGCGCAGTGCGCTTTCGTGCGGCGGTCTGCCGCGTGGCCCTCAGCGCGGCGTGATTCCCAAGGACCGGCCGGCCAGCCCCCGTGGGCGCACGGCGATGGTCTCCGCCAGCGCGTTCAGCGCCAGCGCGGCGGGGGAGCCGGGGGCACCCACGACCACCGGCACGCCGTCGTCCCCTCCCTCACGCAAAATGGGGTCCAGCGGAAGCTGGGCCAACAGCGGGACGTCCTTCTGAGCCACAGCGCTCAGGCGCGCGGCCACCTCGGCCCCGCCGCCCTCGCCGAAGGGCGAGATCCGCGTGCCGTCCGGTAGCTCCATCCAGCTCATGTTCTCGACCACGCCGAGGACGCTCTGGCCCGTGGAGAGGGCCATGGAACCTGCCCGCTCCGCGACCTCCGCAGCTGCGTGCTGCGGCGTCGTGACGACGATCTGTTCCGTCCCTGGCAGCAGCTGCGACACCGAGATCGCGACGTCGCCCGTGCCGGGCGGCAGATCAAGCAGGAGCACGTCGAGGTCGCCGAAGTGCACCTCGGTGACGAATTGCTCGAGGGCGCGGTGCAGCATGGGCCCGCGCCACATGACTGGCGCATTGTCGTTGAGGAACATGCCGATGCTCATGACCTTCACGCCGTGTGCCACGGGCGGGACGATGAGCTCGTCGACGCGCGTGGGGGAGGCGCCGGAGAGACCCATGAGCCCCGGCACCGAGAAGCCGAGCACGTCGGCGTCGATGATGCCGACGCTCAGGCCGCGCTGGGCCAGGGCCGCCGCCAGGTTGACGGTCAACGAGCTCTTGCCGACGCCGCCCTTGCCGGAGGCGATGGCGATGACCCTCGTCAACGAGTCTGGCTGGGTGAAGGGCACCACGTGGCGCTTGAGGGAATCGACGAGCGCGCGGCGGGCCTCGGGGCTCATGACGCCGAGGTTCACCCGGACGTCCGTCAGCCCGGGCAGGGCAGAGAGCTCTCGGCGGACGTCCGCCTCGATGGTGTCCTTGAGGGGGCACCCGGCGACGGTCAGCAGGACGCCGACCTCGGCCCGGGAGCCGTGCACCTCGACGCTCTCGAGCATCCCCAGCTCCGTGATGGGGCGGCGCAGCTCCGGGTCCATGACACGCGCCAGCGCGGCGCGCACCTCATCGGCGTGGGGCGCGGCGAAATCCTGGCTCACCTGCGGTCCTTCTCTTCCCTGTCTCGCTCGTCGCGGCCAGCCCGTTCGAAGCGCTCGCGCTCGCGTTCGCGGCGGCGCTTGGCCTCGGGGTCCTCGACGCCCTCGCGCTCCTCGAGCAATTCCTCGAGGACGTTGCGCAGCTCGGAACGTACGAAGTCACGCGTCGCGACGTCGCGCATGGCCAGGCGCAGGCTCGCGATCTCCCGCGTCAGGTACTCCGTGTCGGTGAGATTGCGTTCCGCGCGCGAGCGGTCCTCCGTAAGGGAGACGCGGTCGCGGTCGTCCTGCCGGTTCTGAGCGAGCAGCAGCAGGGGCGCGGCGTAGGAGGCCTGCAGCGAGAGCATGAGCGTGAGCGCCGTGAAGCCCATGGCGGCGGAGTCGAAGCGCCACGCCTGCGGCGCAAGCGTGTTCCAAAGCAACCAGACCACGCAGAAGATCGTCATCCACAGCAGGAACTGGGGCGTGCCCATGAAGCGGGCGAACTTCTCCGTGGCGGAGCCGAAGGCGTCCGGGTTGGGGCTCAGGCGCGGCCAGAAGCGGGCGCGGGCCGAGAGCGGGGTGTCGAGGCCGGAGGCCTTCGTCTTGACGCGGCGGGGGTTCTTCTCAGCCACGCTTCACCCCCTTGGCGCGAAGATTCGTGCGGCCCGTGGGGCGCACCACTGCTTCGTCTTCATGGGAGCGCCAGTCGTCTGGCAACAGGTGGTCGAGGACGTCGTCGACGGTGACGGCGCCGACGAGCCGGCCCTCGTCGTTGACGACGGGTGCCGAGGTGAGGTCGTAGGTCGCGAGCATGCGCGACACCTCCTGGACGTCCGCGAGATCGGAGAGCGGCTCGAGATCCTTGTCCACGAGCTTGCCCACGGGCTCGGGCGGGGCCGAACGCAGCAGCTCCTGGATGTGCACGAGGCCGAGGTAGCGGCCAGTGGGCGTCTCCAGCGGCGGGCGGCACACGTAGACGGTCGCGGCGAGGGCCGGGCTGATCTCCTCGCGGCGCACGGAGGCGAGGGCCTCGGCCACGGTCGCCTCGGGCGGGAGGATGACGGGGACCGGCGTCATCATGGAGCCGGCGGTGTTCTCCTCGTACTCGAGCAGGCGGCGCACGTCCTCGGCGTCCTCCGGCTCCATGAGCTGCAAGAGGGATTCCTTCTGGGTCTCGGGGAGCTCCGAGAGGAGGTCGGCGGCGTCGTCCGGGTCCATTTCCTCGAGGACGTCGGCAGCGCGCTCGGTGTCGAGCGAGGAGAGGATGGCGACCTGCTCGTCGTCCGGCAGCTCCTGGAGCACCTCGGCGAGGCGGTCGTCCTGCAGCTCGGTCGCGACCTCCAGGCGGCGCTTCTCGTCCATCTCGTGGAGGGCGTCGGCGAAGTCGGCCGGCTTGAGCTCGTCGTGGGACTCGATGAACTGCGCGGCGCCCTGGGGCTCGCTCACGTCACCGAAGACGACCTCGTTCCAGGCGACCACCACGGTGTTGCCGCCGCGGCGGCGGCACGGGCCCCGGCCCGGGGCGCCGCGGCGCACGAAGTACTCGTCGACGGCCCAATCGCCGTTGGCCTGCCGGATCAAGCCGATGTCCTCGACGACTCCCTGACCGCTGCCGTCGAGGAAGGTGACGCGGCGATCGAAGACCTGCGCGGCGACGAGAGTCTCTGCGCCGCGCTGCTGGAAACGGCGCAGGTTCACGAGGCCGGAGGCGATGACCTGCTCGGAGCTCATGGACTGGACGCGGGTCATGGGGACAAAGACGCGTTTCTTCCCGAGCACCTCGACCACGATGCCAACGCACATGGCGCGGCGGCCGGGGCCCCTTTCGAGGACCACGGCGTCCCGCAAACGGCCAAGGCGATCACCGAGGGGATCGAAGACATCCAGGCCGAGCAGTCTGGCGACGAAGATCTTGGAGCTGCTCACGCCCTCCAGCCTACCGGCCCGGGCCTCCGGATTCCGCCGAGGGCGCACGGGCCGCGCCGTGGGCAGACACGGCGTGGCGCGCGCGGCACAATGGGGGCCATGACGTCACCTGCCAGCCAGGCTTCGGCCGCTTTTCCCACCATCCCCCGCGGGGAGGTCATCGGGCGCTACGAGAACTACCTCGACGCGCAGAAGGTCGTCGACTACCTCGCCGACCACGACTTCCCGGTGGCAAACGTGTCCATCATCGGCAACGACCTGAAGCTCGTCGAGCGCGTGCGCGGCAAGCTCAGCTACCCCCGCGTTGCAGCCCAGGGCGCCGCCCAGGGCGCCATGCTCGGCGTATTCTTCGGCCTGCTGCTCATGCTCTTCTCCGAGCCGGGCCAGGGCTCGGCTGTGCCGCTGATTGCCGCGGTGCTGCTCGGCGCCTTCCTGTTCATGATCATGGGCGTGGTCAGCTACGCCCTCCAGCGCGGCAAGCGGGACTTCTCCTCCACGCGCCAGGTGCTGCCCAGCACGTGGGACGTAGTCGTGGAGCATGCCGTGGCCGCGCAGGCCCGCCAGCTCGCCTCGCAGCTGCCCATGAACCCCTCGCAGGCCGGCGCCCGCACGGCGTGGGGACAGGCTCCTTCCACTCCGCAGCCGCCCGCCCAAGCCGCGCCGCCGGCCGCGCCGGGACAGCCCGCGCAGCCGACCGCCCCGAACCCGGCCGCCGGCTACGGCGACCTGGATGACGGGCGCCCGCGCTACGGCGTGCGCATCGAGCAGCCGGGCGCGGCCCAGCCTCAGGCCGGCCAGCCGGCCCAGCCCGAGGCCCCGGCGGCCTCGGACGCCCCGGCCGCCGAGCAGCAGGGCGAGGGGGAGGCCAAGTGAGCTCCGACCGCCTGGACGACGTCGCACGCCTGGCCGCCGCCGCCTCGCGCCAGCTCGCGGCGGGCGGCGAGGTGTCGGACGCTCTGGCGGCCCTGCACCACGCCCGCTCCTTCGTGGAGCTCGCCGACGAGGACGGACTCGTCGACTCCGTCGAGTCGCTCGCGGAGCAGGAGGACGGCGACGCGGCCGTGGCCGACGTCGTTGACGCCTTCCGCTTCCTGGGGCTCGGCGGCGCCGCCGATCAGCTCTCGGCCGCCTACAACTGGTCGGAGGACGGCTACCCCGTGGACAGCGAGGCAGGGATCAAGGCCACCGACGTGCGCGCGGCCCTTGACACGCGCTTCGAGGAGAGCGTCGACGCCGAGCGGCTCGAGGAGCTGCTCGCCGAGCGCATCGACGAGAACCCAGAGGCCTACGGCCTCTAGCTCCTGACACTGCACGACGGCGGCCTGTCACCCGGGAATCCCAGGTGACAGGCCGCCGTCGTGCAGTGTGCGGTGGCTCAGCCGTTGATGCGGGCCATCCAGGCTTCCACCTCGGCGACCGTTCGCGGGACGTCGGCGCTCAGGCGCTCGGCGCCGGACTCGGTGACGAGGATGTCGTCCTCGATGCGCACGCCGATGCCGCGGTACTCGGCCGGGACGGCGAGGTCCTCGGCCTTGAAGTACAGGCCGGGCTCGATCGTGAAGACCATGCCGGGCTCCAGGATGCCGTCCTGGTAGAGCGCCTGGCGGGCCTGGGCGCAATCGTGGACGTCGAGGCCCAGATGGTGGCTCGTGCCGTGCGGCATCCAGCGGCGGTGCTGCTGGCCGGCGGGGGAGACGGCCTCCTCCACGGACACGGGAAGCAGGCCCCACGCGTGAAGGCGCTCGGCGAGCACCTTGAGCGCCGTCTCGTGGACGGTGCGGAAGGTGATGCCGGGCTTGACGATGTCGAACGCGGCGTCGGCCGCGTCGAGGACGGCCTGGTAGACGCGGGCCTGGACCTCGGTGAAGGTGCCGTTGACCGGCACCGTGCGCGTGATGTCGGCCGTGTAGAGCGAGTCGGCCTCGACGCCGGCGTCAACGAGGAGCAGCTCGCCGTCGTTGACCTGGCCGTCGTTGCGGATCCAGTGCAGCACCGTGGCGTGGTTGCCGGAGGCGGCGATGGTCTCGTAGCCGAGGTCGTTGCCCTCCTCGCGGGCGCGGGCGAAGAAGGCGCCCTCGATGACGCGCTCGCCGCGCTTGTGCTGCACGGCGCGGGGGAGGGCGCGGACCACATCGTCGAAGCCGTTGGCGGTCGCGGCCACGGCGGCGCGCATCTGCTCGATCTCCCAGGCGTCCTTGACCAGGCGCAGCTCCGAGAGGGCCTCGGTCAGCTCGCCGTCGGCTGCGTCGGTGGCCTCGAGGTCGGTGATGCCAGTGTTGATGCGGGAGGTATCGACGACGGCGTCCACGGTCTGGTCGACCTCACGCACGAGGCGGATGGAGATGCCGTTGAACGCGGCGTGGCCGGCGTTCTCGGTGATGGCGTCCTCCAGGGCCAGGTCCATGTGGGCCGTGGGCAGGCCGGTCAGCGCCGCGAGGGACTCCAGGGTGTTGCGCTCGCCGATCCAGAACTCGCCCGTGCGGGCGTTGGAGTAGAACTCCTCCGAGTCGCGCCCGGCCATGGGGCGGAAGTACAGGGTGGGCAGGTGGCCGGAGCCAAGCTCGCCCTGGCCGGCCTCGACGGGCTCCATCACCAGCACTGCCTCGGGCTCCAGGTCCAGGCCGAGCCCCGTCATGTGGGCAAAGCCGGAGTGCGGACGGAAGCGGTAGTCGGTGTCGTTCGACCGCACCTTGAGCGGGCCGGCGGGGATGACGAGGCGCTCACCCGGGAAGCGGGCGGAGAGCTTGGCACGGCGGGCGGCGGCAAAGTCGGCCGAGGCCAGGCGGGTGGTGCCCTCGTCCTGGCTCGGGGCCCAGTTCGCGGCCATGAAGGCCTTGAAGGCGGCCGAATCGGGGCGCATCGATCGGTTGTTGACGCGGTCCTCGAGGGGCTGCTCGCCCTCGGGGGTGGACATGTCGGGGTTCTGGGTCATCACGTGCTCCATGCTCCCACCGCTTCTCGCCCGCGTCCAAGCGCCGGCTGTGCATCCTGCCGGCGCGGGGGCGGCCGCCGGTGG
>JALAHE010000184.1 GCA_022712075.1 Galactobacter sp. | reverse complement strand
GGGCTCCACGAGGGTCACGTACTCCCCCGCCGCGTAGCCGTCTGCAGAGACGAAGAGATTGTGGACGCGGGTCTTGGACACGGAGAGCTCCTTCGCGCGGTGATCGGACCGGTGTGCGAGAACCTATGCCCGCCCGCGCCGGGGCGGCAAGAGGCCGCCCGGCCCACGCGTCGTCGGGCGTCCCGGATGCACCGTGCCCGGGGCCAATCGCCCCTAGAATTGGGGCATGCCACAGACCCCCGCGCGTCAGCTCGGCGAACTCGGGGCGGCGCTGCTCGACTCCGGTGTTTCAGTCACCGACATCGCCACCTCGCTCGATCGCGCGGCCGCCCGCAACGGCGTGGAGCGGCTCGACTTCGCCGTCCTCCCCGAGCTCATCATGATCACCGAGCCGTACTCGGGGACCACCACCGTGGTGCAGTCGCGCAAGCAGGAGCTGACCTTCCGCCAGGCAGCCTCGGTCAACCGCTTGGCCGGGCGCGTCGAGGCTGGCGAGGTGACCCTGCCCGAGGTCGGCGAGCACGTGGCCAGGATCCGTGCCGTGGTGCGCAACTGGCCGGGGCTGAAGTGGACCCTCGGCACCGCGTTGCTTTCCTTGGGGCTCGCGTTGCTCTTCCGCACGCCGTGGTGGGCCGTCGTCCTGTCCTTCCTCGTGGGCGGGCTTGTGGGCGCCATCAGCAAGCTGCTGGGGCGGATCGGCGGAGCGGCCGCGATCATGCCGTTTGTCGTGGCCTTCGTGTCCACGGCCGCGGTGGGTGCGGTCGCCGAGCTGCTCTCCACCGGTCCAGTGCCGCTCTTTGCCGTGTGCGCGCCCATCGCGATCCTCGTGCCGGGCGCCCTCATCACCAACGCCCTGCTGGAGCTGACCGCCTCCGACATCGTCACGGGCGCGTCCAGGCTCGTCTACGGCCTGATCGTGCTCGGCTTCATGGCCGCCGGCATCACCGCAGGCGGGGCGCTCACCGGGCTGCACGTCGACCCGGGGTCCGTGGTGCTGGTCGGCGAGGCCGCCAACGCCACGGCACTCGGGCCTGGCTGGCAGGAGCTGCCGCCGCTCTGGTTCTCGTGGGTGGGCGTGGTGTTCCTGGCCCTCGGGATCGGCCTGGCCTTCGGTTCGGGGCGCAAGCTCAACGCCGTCAACGTGCTGGTCATGCTTGGCGCCTACACCATGATCACCGCGCTCACGGCGCCCCTGGGCAACCTGCCGGCGATCGGTGTGACGGCGGCGAGCCTGTTCGTGGCGGCGCGCCTCATCGAACGCCTCACCCTGTCCGTCCCTGCCACGGTGTCCTTCCAGCCCGCCTTTCTCCTGCTGGTCCCGGGGACCATCGGACTCGTGGCGCTGTACGCGTTCGACGTCGAGTCGCTCATCACCTCGCTCCTGACCTTCGCGAGCCTGTGCATCGGCACCAAGGTGGGCGACGTGATCTCCGAGGCGCTCGTGCGCCGGCGCAAGGAGACGGTCTAGCTTCCCGAGGCGGCGTTGCCGCCTTCTTTTTTGCGCACTGCCCGACGGCGCCCGCTCACGTGAGCGGGCGGCGTCGAGCATTTTCGGCTGGCCTCCTGGGACGCCGCCGCCCGGCGGGTGACTCAGGTGCCGGGCGCGTTCAGGGCGGAAGCCGAAGACCTGGCCATGGCGACGATCAAGACCGGCGGCAACGGCTTGGAGGGTGGGAAGGTGATGCCCGTCTTGGTGTGTTTGAAGCCGGCGGCGTCGAGCTCGCCCGAGTGCAACGCGAGGGCCTGGGCCAGGAAATAGATGCCGCACTGCTTGGAGAACGCGGCGTAGCTGGCCACGACCTTGCCGCCGATGGCAAAGCCCGGGAGGCCGTAGGCGACCATCTCCTCGGCCTCCGGGAGGGCTTCACTCAGGAGCGTGCGCAGGCGGGTGAGCTCCGAACGGAAGGCCTCCGGCGCGGCGGCGATGTAGGCGTCGTGGTCGACGATGTCGCTCATGGTCTCCCCTCCTGTGCACCGCCGGAGCGCGCACACGAGGCGCCGGCGGCCGGCTCATGCCGGTGTGCATCATGCTGACAGGCTCGGCCACTGCGGCGCCAGGCCCGGGGAGCGAGTGATAGCGGGCTGTCACCACCAGTAGCTCGGGTACGGCGCTCCGCGAAGGCGCGCACGTAGCAGCCCGAAGGCCACGAGCACCGCGGCGGCCAGCGCGGTGCAAGCAAGGAAGCCTCCGGCCCCGTGGCTCACGCCGGCCGCGATGACGGCTGTGGCCGCTGCGGGCGAGTGTGCGGTGCGCGTGAGCAGCATGACGCCCAGGGCGAGCCCGCCGGCGAGCGCGGCGGCCCAGAGCTCGTGACTGAGGGAGCCCACCGCGAGGCCCGTGAGCGCCGAGAGGATCTGGCCTCCCACGACGCTGCGGGGTTGGGAGAGCGGGAGCTGCGGGGCCCCTGCGATGAGCGCCATGCTCGCGGCCATGGGCGGGATGAGGAGCACGTGGCCCGATGCGACGCCGATCCCGACGAGGGCCAGGAGGGCCGCGGTGTCGGTGAGCGTGGCGGCCGCGGACGTGCGCAGCGAAGGACGCGGAGGGGCCTGGCTCACGAGGGATGTTGAGCGGCGCAAGGGCATGATCATTCCTTCCATGAACGACGAGAACGATCGTTCTCGCGATGCCTTGCTACGCTAGAGAACGAACGTTCTCACCGCAACCCCGCTTCTAGAAGGGATGGACCATGTCGGCCACCGATGACCTCGAGCGCCTCCTCTACACCGCGGAGAAACTCTTCTACGAGCGCGGCTACGGGGTCGTCGGCATGGACGAGCTCCGCGCCAACTCTGGGCTAGCGCTCAAGCGGATCTACTCGCTGCTTCCGGGCAAGGACGCGATCGCCGTGGCGATGCTCGAGCGCCGCGATCTGGCCTGGCGGGGCGAGCTGGCGGCGTTTGTCGATGGCGTTTCTGGGCCGCGAGAGCGCGTGCTTGCGGTCTTTGCATGGCTCGAGGACTGGCTTGCCGGGCCGGGCTACCGCGGTTGCGCGTGGATCAACGCCTTTGGCGAGCTCGGCGCCGAGTCACCAGCCGTGGCTGCGGTCGTCCGCGAGCACAAGGGGCGCGTGCGCGAGTACATCGACGGGCTGTGCGCCGCCGCCGGGTGCTCACCCGCGGTGGCGTCGGCCGTGTTCCTGCTGGCCGAAGGAGCTATGTCCACGGCCGGAATCGAGGGCTCGCCGCGCGCCGCGCGGGAGGCCGCGCAGGCGGTGGGCCTCCTCCTCCCCCAGCCCTAGCCTCGCCAACCCCGCTCGACGCGCTGAGCGAGGTGAGCGAACTCCCTCGTCGCGACGTAGAGCCGACCTCGCCTGCCACTGAATGGGCGGGACGACCGATGCTTCGGAAGGCGACGGCGCGCGCTGGCGGGCGGGCGCCGTCGAGCAGCGTCTACTCGCCGATCAGCGCCACGATCTTGCCGCGAGTGTGCCGCTCGCGCAGGGCCGCGAGCGCCGCGTCAACGTCGTCGAGGCCGATGACCCGGGAGATCGGCACCGTGAGGCGGCCGCTCGCCGTGAGGCACATGAGCTCGCCGAGCATGGTGCTGAGGTCCTGCCGGTGGCGGAGTTCGCCGTGGCTGTAGGCGGCGCCCAGCGAGATCTCGTGGAAGGACGGCGAGACGCCGAAGGTCTGGAAATCGGCAGGGTTTGGCAGGCCGGCGACGCAGGCGATACCGCCCGTATGGGTCAGGAGCGAGACGTTGGCTGCGGCGCTGGCGGGGCCCACGACGTCCACGACGGCGTCGAGCGGGCGACCCCCGTTGGCTTGGAGGATCCGCTCGGCCGCGTCCGGGTCGCGGTAGTCGATGACCTCGTGGGCGCCGAGCTGCAGCACGGCGTCCTGATCGCGGGAGGCGAGCGCGACGACGCGGGCCCCGGCTTCGCGCGCGAGCTGCACGGCGTAGCCGCCGACGCCGCCCGTGGCTCCGGTGATCAGCACGCCCTCGCCGAGTGCGACGTGCAGGCGGCGGTGCACCGCCTGGTAGGCGGTCATGCCCGCGCAGGGCAGGGCAGCGGCCTGCTCAAAAGTCAGCGGCTCCGGGATGCGGGCGAGCACCTCCTCGTCGAAGAGCGCGAACTCCGCCGCCGCTCCTTGGCGGCGCAGGTCCCCGTGGGCTGCGACGCGATCGCCCGGCCACCAGGCCGAGACGCCCGGCCCCACCGCCTCGACGACGCCCGCCGCGTCCAGGACGGGTGTGTGCGGCCACGACCACTCAGGGTTGCCGCCGGCGACCAGGTCTGCGTCCACGGGGTTCAGCCCGATGGCGCGGACGCGGACGAGGACCTGCCCGGGCCCAGGCTCGGGGATCGGCAGATCGGCTCGGCGCAGCGGCGCCCCTACATGGTCTTGGACCAGCGCGTTCATCACCCTTGAAGTGTAGGAGCGTCCGGCGCCGGCGAGTCGGCCGATCCCTGGGCCGGCGGCGCCCACACTGCTAGCCTCGGCACTCAAGATCGGCCGGCATCGGGACATGACGACGGTTCTTTGGGGGAAGACATGCGACTCATCACGAAGGCGGGCCTGGCGGTAGCGGCGGTGCTTGCCCTCGCCGGATGCACTTCGGCCCCGGCGACCCCTTCCTCCTCGCCGTCCGCTTCGAGCCCGGCGGCACCGACCGCCGCTTCAAGCACCCCGGCGGCGGCCAGC
>JALAHE010000183.1 GCA_022712075.1 Galactobacter sp. | reverse complement strand
GAGCGTAACGGGGCGCGGCGAGGGCCTGCCGCTCGGCTCGCCGCGCAGCACGGCCCACGCCAGGAGCATGGCGAGCAGCACCATGGCGCCCACGGCCGCGACGACGCCGCCCCAGCCCAGCGACTGGAAGGCGAGCCCCACGGACCAGCCGAACAGCGAGGAGCCGCCGTAGTACGCCAGGTTGTACAGGCTCGAGGCCTGCGCCCGCCCCGTCTTCACGAGCCGCGGCACCCACCCAGAGGCCGTGGCGTGGGCGGCGAAGAAGCCGGCCGTGAACACGAGAAGGCCAAGCACGACGGCGGGCAGCCAGCTCGACGCCGTGACCACGAGTCCCAGCAGCATGAGGGCCGCGGAGCCCAGGAGGACCGGAAGGCGCCCGCGGGTCGACGCGAGGCGGCCGGAGAACGCGGAGGACCAGGTCCCCGAGAGGTAGGCAAGGAACAGGAAGGAGGAGATCGCGGCGGGGATCAGGAACGGCGGCGCCTGGAGCCGGAAGCCCAGGTAGTTGTAGACCGCCACGAAGCCGCCCATGAGCAGCCCGCCCTGGGCAAAGAGCACCACAAGGCGGCGGTCCTTGAGGCAGGCCAGCAGCTTGCGCGCCAGGGGGATGTCCCGCGAGGAGTGCCGCACGACGGGCACAAAACCGCGCGGCGCCGGCGCCGTGAGGAAGAAGATCACGCCGGCCACGGCGGCCAGCAGCGAGACCACGAGCGTCCCGGCCCGCCACGAAACGAACTCGCTCAGCGGTCCGGCCACGATGCGCCCGAACAGCCCGCCGAGCGAGGTGCCGGAGATGTACGTGCCGCTCGCGACGGCAGCGGCGAGCGGGCTGATCTCCTCCGTGAGGTAGGCCAGGGCGATCGCCGGGATGCCGCCGAGCGCGAGGCCCTCGACGAAGCGCAGCGCCAAGAGCACCTCGAAGCTCGGGGCGAAGGGCACCAGCAGGCCCAGGATCACGGCGGCTGTGAGCGAGACGCGCATGGTGGCGCGGCGCCCCCGGCGGTCGGCCAGGATGGACCACGGGATGACGGCCACGGTGAGGCCGAGCGTAGACATCGACACGGCCAGCGCCGCGGTGGATTCGGAGACGTGCTGATCGGCGGCGAGCTCGGGGAGCACACCCTGGACCGAGTAGAGCTGGGAGAAGGTGGCGACGCCGGCGGCGAACAGCGCGAGGATCATGCGCCGGTAGCCGGCGCTCCCACGCTCGTGCCCGCCGAAGGGCGAACCCCCGGCGGCGGAAGAGGATGACACGGTACGGCTCAGTTCCTAAGAGGGCAGGTACGGCGCCAGCAGCGTGGAGAGCGAGAGCGCCATGAAGTTCGAGAAGGCGTGCATGACCCAGGCGTAGCCGATGCTCTTGCCTGAGAGCACGTAGCCGACGCCGAAGGACACACCCATCACCACGTACGGCGCCGCGGTGATGACGGTGGGCCATTCCTTGCCGATGAAGTGCAGCGACATGAACAGCAGCGCGGAGACGACCACCATGATCCAGGGGTTGATCCAGCGCGAGAGCTTGCCGATGAGCAGGTGGCGGAAGACGAACTCCTCCACGAGCGGGCCCATGATGACCACCATGACGAGCATGAGCCCGAACGGCATGGCGGAGATGAGCTCGCTCGCCTCCTGCTGGTTGGCGCTCTGGTTGATGTCCTCGGGGTTCATCCCCATCGCCGTCGCGGCGACCGCCACGACCACGGCCGAGGTGATGATGGTGCTCAGCCACGCGCCGGGGATGCTCAGGTACTTGGCCCAGGGGTACCAGCGGAAGGTCTTGAAGGAGCGCCACAGTTCCGGGCCCAGCGCCCACAGGACCAGGGCGAAGGAGATCGCGTAGCTGACGAGGTTGGCCGCGAAGATCATGGTGGTCTCGTCGCGCCCCAGCAGCTCCGGCACGCCGGGGATGAACAGGACGAGCGCCCCGAGCCCCAGGAACATGAGCAGGGCGTAGGCGAGGACCGTGATGAGGTCACGCCACGTGAACTTGCCCAGCTTGGCCTCGGGGTGCCGCGGCCGCCGGGGCGGCGGTGCGGGGGCCCAAGGCATCACAGGCGGCTGCGGCGGGTAGCTCATGGACCCCATGCTAGGCGGGCGGGCCGCCCGGCGTCCCGGAGAAGACACGACGGCGCGTGCCCGGGTGGGGCGCGCGGGTCGCGTGTGCGGGCGCTTCCCCAGGCACGACGGCGCGTGCCCGGGTTTGGTGCGCCGGTCCAGCGACCGCGGCGCCCGGGCCCCGCGCCTCAGTCCTCGCCGAGGACCCGCAGGCCGAGTTCCCTGGCCAGCGCCGGGGCAAGGGCCTGCAGCTGCCAATCGGAGATCGTGGCGCCGCGCAGGCCCTGCACGGGGCCCACGGAGCTCAGCTGGGCGCCGCGCAGGTCCACGTCCTTGAGCACCGAGCCCCCGAGCAGGAGCCGGCCGATCCGCACCTCCTTCAGGGCCAGGCGCGTCACCTTGGCCTCTTCGAGGTCAAGCTCCTCGATCACGGCGTCCTGAAGCAGCACATCGGTGACGATACTGCGGCGCAGGTCCACGCGACCCAGGCGGGCGCCGGAGACCACCACGGCCTGCAGCTTGGAGTCAACGAGGTCCGCGGCCCCGACGCGCAGGTGGCGGATCACGGTGTGCCGCCAGTGCGAGCGCGTGGCCCGCAGCTCTGCTGCGTCCACGGAGGCGAGCGTGCAGCCCTCCACCCGGATCCGGGAGAGGTCTACCCCGTCCAGCCTGGCCTGCTGCAGCGTGCAGTCCCTGAAGCTCACATCGCTCAGGTCGTCCACCTCGGGGGCGCCCGTCAGCAGCACCTGGTCGAACTCCCCTCCAAGCCCAAAATCCTCCCAGGAGACGGGAAGGGTGGCCGCAGAGGGATCGGCGAGCGGCACGCGCGGGGCGGCCG
>JALAHE010000182.1 GCA_022712075.1 Galactobacter sp. | reverse complement strand
GCCCTGGCGTGGTCAATGCGCAACATCTACGGCGTGGGTCCGGGCCAGACGATGTTCACCGCCTCCGACGTGGGCTGGGTGGTCGGGCACTCCTACATCGTCTACGCGCCCCTGCTCGTGGGGGCCACGACGGTCCTTTACGAGGGCAAGCCGGTGGGCACCCCGGATGCCGGCGCCTTCTGGCGGGTCGCCGCCGAGCACGGGGCACGCGCCCTCTTCACGGCGCCTACGGCGCTGCGCGCCATCCGCAAGGCCGATCCCCAGGCCGAGCTCGTGGCGCAGTACGACCTCTCCGAGCTGAAGGCGATCTTCGCCGCCGGCGAGCGCCTCGACCCCGACACGGCGGCCTGGACCGCCGAGGTGACGGGCAAGCCGGTGATCGATAACTGGTGGCAGACCGAGACGGGCTGGCCCATCGCCGCCAACCCCTTCGGCCTGGACCCGCAGCCCATCAAGCTCGGCTCGCCCACCCTGCCCGTGCCCGGCTACCGCGTGCGCATCCTCGACGCGTTCGGCGAGCAGGTGAACGAACCGAACGCCGAGGGCAACATCGCCCTTGAGCTGCCGCTGCCGCCCGGCGCCCTCACCACGCTGTGGGGCAACGACGAGCGCTTCGTCTCCTCGTACCTGAGCGCTTTCCCCGGCTACTACGCCTCGGGCGACTCCGGCTACCTGGACGAGGACGGCTACGTGTTCGTGATGGGCCGCACGGACGACGTCATCAACGTCTCCGGCCACCGCCTCTCCACGGGCGCCATGGAGCAGGTGCTCGCCTCCCACCCGGCGGTCGCCGAGTGCGCCGTGATCGGCGTGAACGACGCGCTCAAGGGGCAGCGCCCCAGCGGTTACGTGGTCCTGAAGTCGGGCGTAGACCTCAGCGAGGAGGAGCTCGCACCGCAGCTCATCGCCCTGGTCCGCAAGGACATCGGCCCCGTCGCTGACTTCAAGGACGTGCGCGTCGTGGCCGCCCTGCCCAAGACCCGTTCGGGCAAGATCCTGCGTAAGACGATGCGCCAGATCGCCGACGGCGAGGAGTATCAGGTGCCAGGCACCATCGAGGACGCCTCCGTCCTCGACACCCTGATCGGGGTGCTGCGCCCGGCGCGCGACTGACGCGCTACCCGGTCGCCGGGCCTCCCGCGGGGGAGTACTCCACCTCTGGGCGGCCGGGCGTGCCGTGGCGCGTGGCCCGGCTCGCCTGGCCGGTCGTGACGAGGTGCTCAAGGTAGCGCCGGGCGGTCACCCTTGAGAGCCCGACGACGGCGCCCAGCTCGCTCGCGCTGCTGGCGGCGGCTTGGGAGGCAAGGGCCTCCCTGACGAGGCCGAGCGTGGGCAGGGTCAGGCCCTTGGGCAGCTCGAGCTCTCCCGCCGCCGGGGCGGAGAAGATGGCGTCCACCGCCTCCTGCCCGCTCACGCGGCCGCTGCTGCCGAGCCGCGCGTGCAGCTCGCGGTAGCCGGCGATGGCGGTCGCGAACTCCTCGAAGCTGAAGGGCTTCAAGAGGTACTGGGTGATCCCGAGGGCGACGGCGCCGCGCAGCACCTCGCGCTCAGCGGCGGCGGTCAGAGCGATCGCCCCGCCGCGCCAGCCGGTGGCCCGCAGGCGCCGCAACACCTCCAGGCCGTGCCCGTCCGGCAGGTTCATGTCCACCAGGACGAGGTCGAAGCCGAGCCCCCGGTCGGCGGCGCCCGCCCCCGCCTCGTGGAGGCGCGCAGCGAGGAAGCGGCGCGCCTCTTCGGCGCCGCCGAGCGTTTGCACGGCGCTGGCCCCCGGGATGCGCAGGAGGTACTCCTCGTAGACCGAGGCGGTGCGGGGTTCGTCCTCCAGGATGAGGACGCGCAAGGTGCTCACGATGGCTCCTGTCCGAGCGATGCGGCGGCGGCGCCGGCCGCGTGCGCCGAGGGGGTGAGGCGCTCGAGGGGTTCGGGTTCCACGGCGAGCGGCAGCTCCACGGTGAAGACCGTCCCCGAGTCGGTGGCGAGCTCCACGCGGCCGCCGAGGCGGGCCACCGCGGCCGAGACGATCGCGAGCCCCTGGCCCCGGCCCAGCGCTCGCGTCGGCTTGGTGGAGAACCCGGCCTCGAACATGTGCTCCCGCACCGCCTGATCGGGCGCCGCTCCGCCGTTGGCGACAGAGGCCACAAGCCACGGCGCCTCGCCGTCCGGGTCCTCCAGCTGGGCCTGAAGGCTCACCCAGCGACCCCCGGGCCCCGCCTCCGCGGCGGCGTCGATGGCGTTGTCGATGAGGTTGCCGAAGATGCCAACGAGGTCGGGCGCCGGCAGCCCGGTGCGCCGGGGCAGCTCAAGCTCGAGGCTCAGCTCGACGCCGCGCTCGGCCGCCTGCGCGATCTTGCCCTGCGCGAGGGCTGCCAGCACGGCGTCGCCGTCGGCGCCCTCCACGCCGCCGCGGCCGCGGGCGCTGGCCAGCGACTCCAGCAGCAGGGCCCTTGCCTCCTCCGGCCGATCCACCTCGAGCAGGCCGAGCAGGGTGTGGAGGCGATTGGCGTGATCGTGGTTCTGGGCGCGCAGGGCATCGCTGAAGGAGCGCGTCGACGCGAGCTCGCCGGCCAGGGCCTGGACGGCCGAGTGGTCGTGCACCGTCAGGACCGTGCCGGCTGCCATGCCTGCGGCGGGGGAAGCCACGGGGCCGCGCTCGCCGCCGCGGCCGGCGCCGCGGCGCTGCAGCGGCCGCTGCGAAACGATGACCATCCGGGTTCCGACGCGGTGTGGCTCGTCCTCCACGCGGCGGCCAGAGGCAACGAGGTCGGCGATGCTGGGCGGCAGCCCCAGCGCCCCCGCATCGACGGGGCCGCCCTGGGCGGACGCGCCGCCGCGCAGGCCAAGCAGGGCGTCGGCCGCTCGGTTGTGGAACACGATGCGCCCGGCCGAGTCGGCCAGCAGGATGCCCTCGTCCACGGAGAGCAGGGCCGCGTCCGCCACCGCGAAGTGGCGCGAGAGAGCCTCGGGCCCCAGGCCCGCGGTGGCCCGCTGGAGGTAGCGCGAGCCCCACCAGCTGCCCAGGCCAAGGACGAGCGCGAAGGCGAGCGACGTCAACAGGACGTTCGGAAGGTCCGAGGCGGCCATGACCTCGAGGGCCTTAACCTGCTTGCCCACGGTCAGGGCGCCAACAATGGTGCGCCCGCCGTCGGGTCCCGTGCCGTAGACGGGCACAACGGAACGCGCTGACTCGCCTGCCGTGGCCGTGGTGCTGACCTCGGTGACCGTTTCTCCGTTCCAGACGGGGGCAAGCGTGCCGCTGTAGGGGGTGCCGATGTATCCGGGGCGGTGGTAGCTCAGCCGCAGCCCGTCGCGGGAGATGAAGGTGGCAAAGTCCATGCCGGAGTCGGAGATGATCCGGTCCGTCAGTGGCTGCAATCCCGCAGTGGGATCGGCCGAGGCGTAGGCGGCGGCGACGCGAGGGTCATCGGCGCCCAGGCGGGCCAGCTGGGTGGTGGCCGCGGTGGTCCGTTCGAAGATCACGGAGCGCGTCTGCAGGTAGGTGGAGACACCGGCGGCGATCGTGAGCGCCGCGAGCGCGATCCACTGCACCACCAGGACGCGCCTGGCCAAACTCCAGCTGCGCACCTTCACTCCCTTTCCGTGCCCAGGCGAGCCTGTCTTGCCCAGGCGGGCGGGCGCCGTCGTGCGTCGCGCCCGCGCGCGGGGCCCCGCCCCGCGCCCTTCAGTATCCCGTCTCGCCGGGCTCCGTGCATCCGGTGCATGGCGACCATGCAAAAACTCTATGAACGCAAGTCGAGGCGGTGGGGGCTGTGGGCCGACCATCGCGGGTGCAGTGACGCCGACCCCAGGGGGTGGGGCGCGAGGACTGCGCTCCCGCACCCACCACCCGCGAAAGGTCAGGACCATGGCCCTCTCCGAAGCAACACCCCTTGAGGCATCGCAGCCGCCCGCTGGCAAGCGACGCAAGGACCGAACCCACTGGCTCTACATCGCCGTCATCGCCGCCGTGGTTCTCGGCATCGTGGTCGGCCTGGCCATGGGCAAGGACGCCGCGACCGCGTTCCAGCCCCTGGGTGACCTGTTCATCGCGCTGATCAAGATGATCATCGCCCCCGTCATCTTCTGCACGATCGTCACGGGTGTCGGCTCCATCGCCAAGGCCGCCACGGTCGGCAAGGTCGGCGGCCTCGCGCTCGTCTACTTCCTCATCATGTCCACGTTCGCCCTGGTCATCGGCCTCGTGGTCGGCAACCTGATCCACCCCGGCGATCACCTCAAGCTCAGCCCCTACGACCCGAACAAGGCCTCCGGCCACGGCGCGTGGGACATGATCTTCGACATCATTCCGGGCTCTCTGCCCGTGTTGCCGACCCTGTTCGTGGCCCTGCTCGTGGGCTTCGCCCTGCAGAGCATCGGCGAGCGCGGCAAGCCGCTCCTCGACGCCGTGGGACGCATCCAGTCCGTGGTCCTGAAGATCATGACCTGGATCATGTGGGTTGCCCCAATCGGCGCCTTCGGTGCCATCGCCGCCGTGGTCGGCAAGACCGGCTGGGGCGCCATCGGTTCCATGCTCACCCTCATGGGCGCCTTCTACCTGACCTGCATCATCTTCATCGTGGTCATCTTGGGCACCGTGCTGCGCACCGTGACCGGCCTGAACATCTTTAAGCTGCTGCGCTACCTCGGCCGCGAGTACCTGCTGATCTTCTCCACCTCGTCCTCCGAGTCCGCGTTGCCGCGACTCATGTCCAAGATGGAGCACGCCGGCGTCTCCAAGCCCGTCGTGGGCGTGGTGGTCCCCACCGGCTACTCCTTCAACCTGGACGGCACGGCGATCTACCTGACGATGGCGGCGCTGTTTGTGGCCAACGCGATGGGCGATCCCCTAAACATCGGTGAGCAGATCTCCCTCCTGGTGGTCATGATCATCGCCGCCAAGGGTGCGGCGGGCGTCTCCGGCGCCGGCCTCTCGACGCTGGCCGCCGGGCTCGACGCCCACCGGCCCGAGATGCTCGGCGGCATGGGCGTGGTGGTCGGCATCGACAAGTTCATG
>JALAHE010000181.1 GCA_022712075.1 Galactobacter sp. | reverse complement strand
GGAACAGGGGAGCGGGCCTCTTTGGCCTCAGGCGCGGATCAGACCGTGCGGGTGAGGATGGCCTGCTTGACCTCGGAGATCGCCTTGGTCACCTGGATGCCACGCGGGCACGCCTCGGAGCAGTTGAAGGTGGTGCGGCAGCGCCACACGCCTTCCTTGTCGTTCAGGATCTCCAGGCGCATGTCGCCGGCATCGTCGCGGGAATCGAAGATGAAGCGGTGAGCGTTCACGATCGCGGCGGGGCCGAAGTACTGGCCATCGGTCCAGAACACGGGGCAAGACGAGGTGCACGCGGCGCAGAGGATGCACTTGGTGGTGTCGTCGTAGCGCTCGCGGTCCTCCTGGGACTGGAAGCGCTCCTTGGACGGCTCGTGGCCCTTGGTGATGAGGAACGGCATGACCTCGCGGTAGGACTGGAAGAAGGGCTCCATGTCCACGATGAGATCCTTCTCCACCGGCAGGCCCTTGATGGGCTCGACGGTGATGGGCTTGGACGTGTCCAGGTCCTTCAGAAGGGTCTTGCAGGCGAGGCGGTTACGGCCGTTGATGCGCATGGCATCGGAACCGCAGACGCCGTGCGCGCAGGAGCGGCGGAAGGACAGCGAGCCGTCCTCCTCCCACTTCACGCGGTGCAGGGCGTCGAGCACGCGGTCCGTGCCGTACATGGTCAGCTTGTACTCGTCCCAGTGAGCCTCGTCGGAGATCTCGGGGTCGAAGCGGCGGACCTTCAGGGTGATGTCGAAGGACTCGACGGCGTCGCCGGAGCCGGCCTTGATCTCAACCTTGGATGCTGGTTCTGCAACGTTGGTGCTCATCAGTACTTACGCTCCATCGGCTCGTAACGGGTGAAAACGACCGGCTTGGTGTCAAAGCGCATGCCCTTGACGCCCTCGGTCTCCGCGTTCTCGTCCTTGTAAATCATGGTGTGCTTCATGAAGTTCGCGTCGTCGCGGTTCGGGAAGTCCTCGCGGTAGTGACCGCCGCGGGACTCGTGACGGTGCAGCGCCGACACGGTCATGACCTCGGCCAGGTCGAGCAGGAAGCCCAGCTCGATGGCCTCGAGGAGGTCCAGGTTGAAGCGCTTGCCCTTGTCCTGGATGCCGATGTTGAGGTAGCGCTCGCGCAGCTCCTCGATGTCGGAGAGCGCCTTGGCGATGGTGTCGCCGGAGCGGAACACCTGCATGTTGGCGTCCATGGTCTCCTGCAGATCCTTGCGGATCGCGGCGACGCGCTCGGAGCCATCGTTGTCGCGGACGTGGGCCACGAGGCCCTCGACGAACGCCTCCGGGTTCTCCGGAAGGGCAACGAACTCGGCCGTCTTGGAGTACTCGGCGGCGGCAATGCCGGAGCGCTTGCCAAACACGTTGATGTCCAGGAGGGAGTTGGTGCCCAGGCGGTTCGAGCCGTGCACGGACACGCAGGCCACCTCGCCCGCGGCGTACAGGCCGGGGATGACGGTGTCGTTGTCCTGCAGGACCTCGCCCTTGATGTTGGTCGGCACGCCGCCCATCACGTAGTGGGCGGTCGGGAAGACCGGCACCGGCTCCGTGTAGGGCTCGACACCCAGGTAGGTGCGGGCGAACTCGGTGATGTCCGGGAGCTTGGCGTCGATGTGCGCCGGCTCCAGGTGCGTCAGGTCGAGGAGGACGTAGTCCTTGTTCGGGCCGCAGCCGCGACCCTCGCGGACCTCGTTGGCCATGGAGCGGGCGACGATGTCGCGCGGCGCCAGGTCCTTGATGGTCGGGGCGTAGCGCTCCATGAAGCGCTCACCCTCGGAGTTACGCAGCACGGCGCCCTCACCGCGGGCGGCCTCCGAGAGGAGGATGCCCAGGCCGGCCAGGCCGGTCGGGTGGAACTGCACGAACTCCATGTCCTCCAGCGGGATGCCGCGGCGGAAGGCGATGGCCATGCCGTCACCCGTGAGGGTGTGGGCGTTGGAGGTGGTCTTGAAGACCTTGCCGGCGCCGCCCGTGGCGAACACGACCGACTTGGCCTGGAAAACGGAGATCTCACCGGTGGAGAGATCGTAGGCAACGACGCCGGCGACGTGCTTCTGCTGGTAGGCGGTGCCGTCCTCGCGGGTGGCCTCCGTCTCCGTGATGAGCAGGTCGAGGACGTAGACCTCGTTGTAGAACTCCACGTTGTGCTTGACGCAGTTTTGGTAGAGCGTCTGGAGGATCATGTGACCCGTGCGGTCCGCGGCGTAGCAGGCGCGGCGCACAGGGGCCTTGCCGTGATCGCGGGTGTGACCGCCGAAGCGGCGCTGGTCGATCTTGCCCTCGGGCGTGCGGTTGAACGGCAGACCCATGTGCTCCAGGTCGAGCACCGCGTCGATGGCCTCCTTGGCCATGACCTCGGCCGCGTCCTGGTCAACCAGGTAGTCGCCACCCTTGATGGTGTCGAAGGTGTGCCACTCCCAGTTGTCCTCCTCGACGTTGGCGAGGGCGGCGCACATGCCGCCCTGGGCCGCGCCGGTGTGGGAACGCGTGGGGTAGAGCTTGGTGAGGACCGCCGTGCGGGCGCGCTGGCCCGACTCGATGGCCGCGCGCATGCCTGCGCCGCCGGCCCCGACGATCACGACGTCGTACTGATGTACCTGCATTCGTGTATTCCTTAAAAGTCTGTTGTCCGACTGATCTGAGGCGAGTCAGATCAGACCGAAGCGCCGCACTGAGGAGTCACCGCGGCAACGGTCTCGGAGATGCACGGATCGAAGGTGAAGATCACCATGGTGCCGAGCAGCACGGTGAAGGCAGCGACAACGTAGAGGACCGTCTTCAGCCAGAAGCGGGTGCGGTCCTTCTCGGCGTAGTCGTTGATGATCGTGCGGACACCGTTGGTGCCGTGCAGCATGGCGAGCCAGAGCATGGTCAGATCCCAGATCTGCCACAGGGGCTGGGCCCACTTGCCGGCCACGAAGCCGAAGTCGATCGCGTGGACGCCCTGGCCCACGAGCAGGTTCGAGATGAGGTGGCCGAAGATGAGGACCACGAGCACCACGCCGGAGAGGCGCATGAACAGCCAAGCCATCATCTCGAAGCTGTTGCGGGACGTGCGGGCCCGGTTGTACTTCGGGTCGATGCGCTTGGCGCGGGGAGCGTCGATCTGTGCGGTCATGATCAGTGTCCTCCACCGGTGAAAGCGAGCGTGAGGTGGCGGGCGCCGAAGCCGACAACGGCAACCACCCAGATCACCATGACGGTCCAGAAGAGCTGGCGCTGGATCTTGGGACCCTGCTTGAGGAAGTCCACGAGGATCAGGCGCAGGCCGTTGAAGGCGTGGAACATGATGGCGGCGACGAGACCAAACTCGCCGAGGGCCATCAGGGGGTTCTTGTACGCGGAGATGACCGCGTCGTACGCGCCCGGATCAACGCGGACCAGCGCCGTGTCGAGCACGTGCACCAGCAAGAAGAAGAAGATGACGACACCGGTGACCCGGTGTCCGACCCATGACCACATGCCTTCTCGGCCGCGGTACAGGGTGCCTGAAGAAGCCTTCGACACTGAAATACCTCCCTGCAACATCGGGCGACGTGGTTTCTCCACGCTCATGAGGGTGCGCGCCGATGCGAGCGTTTCTTCGCCGATCTTAGACCACTGCGCTCACGGCGAACGCTTGGGGCTTCCTTTGATGTGACGAGCGTTACATACGTCTTTTGCATGGGTTCAATACGCAGGAATTCTGCGCCATTCGGGTGCCCAAATAGAGGAAGGTAACTTGGGCCGCGCTTTAACCGTTTGCTTGCGCGCACGCGCGACGCGTACGCGCGCGAGGCGCGCACGCGTCTTCGCCGCAGGGTGGGAACCCCCGCTCGCGCTGGCCCGCGTGGCGGGCCTCACCCGGGCTCACGGCACGACGGCGCGTGGCGAGGGGCGCGCGCGGGCGCGGGCCGGTACCCTGGGCCGAATGAATGACCCCCTGTTGTCGCGTTTCTACGGTGTGATCCCCGCCGGTGGCACTGGCACGCGCCTGTGGCCGCTCTCGCGCGCCGCCGCCCCGAAGTTCCTGCACGACCTCACCGGCTCCGGCAGCACCCTGATCCGCGCGACCTACGACCGGCTCGTGCCGCTCGCCGGCGACCGCATCATGGTCGTCACGGGCGAGGCGCACGGCACCGCCGTTACGGCCCAGCTGCCCGAGCTGCGCGGCGCCGACCTCGTGCTCGAGTCCGAGCCCAAGGATTCGGCCGCGGCCATCGGCCTCGCCGCCGCGATCCTGTTCCGCCGCGACCCCGAGACGATCATGGGTTCCTTCGCCGCCGACCAGGTCATCGGCCCCGTGGAGGTCTTCCAGGAGGCCGTGCGTGAGGCGGTGCACGCCGCCGCGACGGGCAAGATCGTGACGATCGGCATCGAGCCGACCTACCCCTCCACGGGCTTCGGTTACATCCGCTGCGGCGAGCCGCTCGGCGTCGCCGGTGCCGAGCACGCCCAGCACGTCGTGGAGTTTGTTGAAAAGCCGGACGAGGACGTCGCCAAGGATTACGTCGATTCGGGGGAGTACCTCTGGAACGCCGGCATGTTCGTGGCCCCCGTTGCCCTGATGTTGCAGCACCTGCGCGAGAACGAGCCCGAGCTCGCCGCCGGGGTCGAGAAGATCGCCGCTGCCTGGGACACGGACGAGCGCGACGCCGTGACGGCGGCCGTGTGGCCCACGCTGCCCAAGACCGCCATCGACTACGCCGTGGCCGAGCCGGCCGCCGCCGCCGGCGACGTGGCAGTGGTGCCCGGCAAGTTCACGTGGGACGACGTGGGGGACTTCGCCGCCCTCGGTCGCCTCAACCCCGCCTCAGACGCCGGCGGCATGACCGTCATGGGTGACGGCGCCCGCGTCTACGTGGACGACGCCAACGGCATCGTGGTCTCGGATACGCGCCGCGTCATCGCGCTCATCGGCATCAAGGATGTCGTGGTGGTTGACACCCCCGACGCGCTGCTGGTGACGACCAAGGACCACGCCCAGCAGGTTAAGGGCGCCGTCGAGGCGCTCAAGGCCCACGGCGAGGTCGACGTCCTCTGACGTCGGCGCCCTGCAGCCGTGGCGCGTAAGGACCGGGAGCGGGTCCGTCGCGATCGCCAGCGACGGGCCCAGGCCCGTCAGCGACGGCGGCCGGGGCGGGGCGGGGCTGTGGTCCGCTCGGACCGGCTCTCCTTTTTCAGCAAGCTGACCGTCCTGTGGTTTTTCCTTCCCAGCGCGCTGCTCATGCTGGGCGGTGTGACCTTTTTTGAGGCCCAGGCCGAGGAGCTCGGAGGCATCGCGCGCGAGAGCGGATCGGGGCGCTCGCACCGCTGGTGGTGGGATTTCAGCGATGAAACGCGAGCGGCCCATCCGGTGTGGACGGCCGTGCTTGGCCCCATCAGCGAGTGGAGCCCGCTCTCGTGGCTGGCCCTCGGGGTGGCCTGCGTCGTCGTGATGGAGTCGCTGCGCTGGCTCGTCCAGCGCGCCCACCTGGCCATCGTCTCGCGCGGCTGAACGCCCCGGAGCGCCAGCGTGGGGCCGGAAGCCGGCCACGCGCCGTCGTGCCTTTGCTCCGTCTCCCGCGCGTCACGCGCGCGGCGGGAGGCGCGCTCCCGGCACCCGCCCGCCTAAACTGGGCCCAGCCCTGTCAGCGTGAACCGGAAGAACAGCACAGCCGTGAGTGAGTCCGCCATCCCGACGATCCCCGCGATCGCCCCGCTCCTTGAGCCGCGCCTCGAGGCGCTGCACGCCTTCCGCCGCGATGTGCACTCGCATCCGGAGCTGTCCTTCCAGGAGGAGCGCACCACCACGCGCATCGTCGAGGCGCTCACGGCCGCGGGCCTGAAGCCCACGCGCCTGACCGGCACCGGCGCGTTCGTCGACGTGGGGGAGGGCGAGCTGGCCATCGGCCTGCGCGCCGACATCGACGCCCTGCCGCTGCAGGAGGTCACTGGCCTGGCCTACGCCTCCGAGCACGCCGGAGTGTGCCACGCCTGCGGCCACGACATTCACACCACGGTCACGCTGGGCGTGGCCCTGCTGCTGAAGGACCTGCACGACGCCGGCCGGCTGGCCGGGCGCGTGAGGGTCATCTTCCAGCCCGCCGAGGAGCGCATGCCCGGCGGCGCCAAGGCCGTGATCGAGCAGGGCGTGCTCGACGAGGTGCCGCGCGTCCTCGCGCTGCACTGCGAGCCGCGCATCGAGGTGGGCCACATCGGCACGCGCATCGGCGCGATCACCTCCGCCTCCGACACGATCCGGATCAAGCTGACCGGCCATGGCGGGCACACCTCGCGCCCGCACCTGACCGAGGACCTCGTCTTTGCCCTCTCTCAGATCGCGATCGGCGTGCCGGCCGTGCTCTCGCGCCGCATCGACGTGCGTTCCGCCGTCTCCGTGGTGTGGGGCCAGATCAACGCCGGCAACGCGCCGAACGCGATCCCGTCCGTCGGCACGCTCTCCGGAACCATGCGCTGCCTCGACGGCCATGCATGGGACAGCGCCGGCGAGCTGCTGGACGAGGTTGTGGCGCAGGTTGCGGCGCCGTACAACGTGGAGGTGCAGCTGGAGCACATCCGCGGCGTGCCTCCCGTCGTGAACGCGCCCTCCGAGACGGCGCTCATCGAGGACGCCGCGCGCGCCGAGATCGGCGCCGAGGCCATCGAGCTGACGCCGCAGTCCATGGGCGGCGAGGATTTCGCGTGGATGACCCAGCTGCGCCCGGGCGCCATGTTCCGCCTCGGAACGCGTACGCCGGGCGGCGAGGTCTTCGACCTGCACCAGGGCAACTACACACCGGATGAGCGGGCCATCGCCACGGGCGTGCGGGTCATGACGGCGGCCGCCTTGCGCGCCGTCGCCAAGCTCGGCTGAGAAGAGGCGTCGCGGCCAAGTGCTGTCCCATGGAAATAATGATTCCGCGACAGCGCACGCGAAACCTGTTGGCAAACTGACGGGTACATGTTGCGTCACACTCCGGGGTATCCTGATGGACGCACGCGCGACGAAGCCCGGACGGCCGAGTCTTCCCTGACCTAGGGGCGCTGGCACTACGCACCCCTTGCAGGAGGACCTTGTGAAGATCTCGAAGTCCGGCCGCCGCGTCTCCGCGGCCGCCGCCGTTCTGGGCATTTCCGCCCTTGCCCTCGCCGCCTGTGGCGCCGCCCCCGCCGAGTCCGGCAAGTCCGGCGACGCCGCCCCGGCCAAGGACTTCCTGGCCTGCATCGTCTCCGACTCCGGTGGATTCGACGACCAGTCCTTCAACCAGTCGTCCTGGGAGGGTCTGCAGAAGGCCAAGACCGACCTGGGCGTCGAGGTCAAGAAGGCCGAGTCCAAGGCCAACGGCGACTTCGCTACCAACCTCAACGGCATGGTCGCCGCCAACTGCGACCTGACCTACTCCGTGGGCTTCCTGCTGGCCGACGCCACCAAGGCGACCGCCACGGCGAACCCCAAGTCGAACTTCGCCATCATCGACGATTCCTCGATCGAGCTGCCGAACGTCAAGTCCCTGACGTACGACACGGCTCAGGCCGCCTACCTGGCCGGCTACGTCGCCGCCGCCCAGTCCAAGACCGGCACCGTCGCCACCTTCGGCGGCATGAAGATCCCCACCGTGACGATCTTCATGGAGGGCTTCTCGCAGGGCGTCGCCAAGTACAACGAGGCCAAGGGCAAGAGCGTCAAGGTCCTCGGCTGGGATTCCGCCAAGCAGGACGGCACCTTCACGGGCGACTTCGAGAAGCAGGACAAGGGCAAGCAGGTCACCCAGACCTTCCTTGACCAGGGCGCCGACATCGTCATGCCCGTCGCCGGCCCGGTCGGCAAGGGCGCCGCGGCCGCCGTCAAGGAGGCCAACGCCGGTGGCAAGGACGCCGCCCTCGTGTGGGTCGACTCCGACGGCTACAACTCCGCCTCGCAGTACAAGGAGCTCATGCTGACCTCCGTCGTCAAGGCCATGGACACCTCCGTCGAGGACGTCACCAAGCAGGCCTCCGAGGGCAAGTTCACCAACGAGGCCTACGTTGGCACGCTCGCCAACGGCGGCGTCTCCATCGCCCCGTTCCACGACTTCGACTCCAAGGTCTCCGACGAGACCAAGAAGGAGGTCGAGGACCTGAAGCAGCAGATCATCGACGGGAAGATCAAGGCCGAGGCCAAGAACTGACCCATCCGTGACGGCGGGCCCCCGACCCGGTGGTGGGGGGGGGGGCCCCCCGGGCCCCGGGCGCCCCCCGGCCCCGGCACCACCGCGCCGGGCGCCACGTGAACACACGACGGGGAGGCAGAGACAAGGCAGGAGGGG
>JALAHE010000180.1 GCA_022712075.1 Galactobacter sp. | reverse complement strand
GGTGTCCCACCGCGGAGAGCATGAGCAAGGCCTGCTTCACGGTGACCGGGAAAACGGTCAAGACCGAGGGTGGCGGCAAGAGCACGATCGTGCGCGGACCGACCAAGATGGCCGACGGCGGGCTGATGTATTCGTTCGTCGACGCTCCCCTGGGGATCTACTACCCCAAGGGGACCGCGATCGACATGCCCGCGGGCTATGAACTCAAGGACCTGCCCAAGCAGGACCGCATCTGGAACGGGCAGACAGTGGACATGTATGTGCGCGCCGAGGCTGGTGCCGCTTCCTCCGCCGCTGCCGCCCCGAGCGTCAAGGGCTTCCCCGCCGAGCTGCAGGGCGAGTGGTGCGCCGCGGACGGGAAGGAGTGCTTCAGCCTCGCCGAGCTCCGTTCCGAGAATCCGGCACTCTTCCTCTCCAGCTCGGAGAGTTCGACGCGCGTTCCGGGGGCGAAGGAGTACTCGCTCTGCCTGGCCGCTGACCTCGGCAAGAACGAGTGCACCACCGCCGCGAGCATGTTCCTGCGATACTTCCCCGCCGGGACGGCCTGGAACTGCAAGAGCATGGGCGCGGCCGAATACGGCTTCAGCAAGTGCTCGCCCGACTACACCAAGGCGCACGACGTCTCGAAGGCGCGGCTGACGCTCCTGCCGAATCACCAGCACGACGCCGACTACTACGACTCGGTGCCGCTGTATCGGAAGTAGCGGCCGTTCTCAGCTGCGGCAATCCTTGCATCGACCGCCGGCGTTAGCTTGGGTCAGCAACTCGACGGCGCGCAGCGACGGGGGGCGCTTCAGCGGCCGGACAGCGCCCGAGCGCTCCACCGGCCGGCCCGGTGCTCGATCTCGATGGGGTGCTCGAAGCACGAGCTGACCCGCTCGGTGGTCAGGACCTCAATGGCTGGCCCCGAGGCGTGAACCCGTCCGTGCTTGACCAGCATTGCGTGGGTGGTGGTGGTCGGCAGCTCTTCCAAATCATGGGTGACCAGGATGGTTGCAAGTTCCGGGTGCGACCTATGCAGTTCGTCGACGGTGCTGAGGAATTGTTCGCGCGCCGCGACATCCAACCCCGTCGATGGTTCATCCAGGAGGAGGAGCGCGGGGTCGGGCAACAGCGCACGGGCGATCAGGACCCTCCCCCGTTCGCCTTGGGACATGGTGGGCCACGTGGCGTGTTCAAGGGACGCAAGCCCCAGGGCCTCGATGAGCTCTTCAGTGCGCTCGCGGGTAGCGGCGTTGGGGGTCCACCGCGGCATGAGCTCGGTGGTCCCGGTGGCCCCAGTCCAGATCACCTGCCGCGCCGTCAGCGCGGAGCGGAGCGGGTGTCGAGGATTCACGTGTCCGATGGACTCCCGTAGACGCCGGATGTCCACGCGCCCGAGGCGGTGTCCGAGCACGGTCACGGTCCCTCGGGTGGGGTGCTTGACGGCGCCGCACAGGCTGAGGATGGTGCTCTTGCCCGCACCATTGGGGCCGATGAGGGCCCACCTCTCCCCAGCCTTCACCCGAAGATTGATCTCGGAGAGCAGGAGCCTGGCTTCCCGCACAAAGTCCACCGACTCCATGTTGAGCACTTCCCGCTCGCTCATGCTTCTCCTTCGCCTCAGTGGGTGGTGGGTGGCCGGCGCTGCGTACTGGTCCGGGCTGGGCGCTAGACTACACAAGTTGTCAGACAAGTAGCGAAGTGAGGAAGTCATGCAGGGACTGACGCGCACACCGCTCGCCGAGCAGGTGGCGGATGCGCTCCTCGAACGCATCCGCGCGGGTGAATGGCCGCTGGGCAGCAAACTCCCCGGCGAGCACGCGCTGGGAGCACAGCTCGGAGTGGGCCGATCCACCGTGCGCGAGGCCATCCGGCGGCTCGCCGGCCAGGGCGTCCTCTCGACGCGGCAGGGGTCAGGCGTCTTCGTGGCGGCACTGGACGCGACAACGGGCTGGCAAGAGGCGCTGCTCAGGGCCGACATCAACGCGGTGATTGAGGCCCGGGTCGCCGTCGAGGTGGAGGCCGCCGCCCTCGCAGCTGAGCGGCGAACCCCTGCGCAAATGCGTGCAATTCGCCAAGCGGGGCGTCGACGCGAAGCCGAGCGCACCGGCATGGAACAACATGTCGACGCGGACCTCGCGCTGCATCGGTCCATCGTGGCGGCCGCCAGCAGCCCGCTCCTGGCCGAGTTGTTCCAGAGCCTCACGCCCAGGATCCGCCCGGCCATGATCGATCTGCTGCGCTTGCAAGGAGAATTCGGATCCGACGCGGATCACGCGGCGCACCTCGCGGTGATCGAAGCCATCGCTGCGCGTGACCCGGGCTCGGCCGCGACCCTTGCTCGAGCCCAGCTGTTGGCGCTCAAGTCCAACTGATCGAGGAGTGCTGGAGCGAGAAGAGAGCGGCAGCTTCCGCGCCGTAGCGCTGGAGTGACTTCTCCGTTCAGGCCCCCGGAGCCGGCTTCATCCAGAACGGTGAATAGTGATAACCGTCCGGGTCGTCGAACTGGCGCTGATACATGAAGGGGTAGTCGTCGGTGTCGCCGATGCGGCCGCCGGCGGCGCGAGCCCGTTCCACGAGGGCATCCACCTCCTCCTGACTGCCGAGGTCGAAGGACACGGTGACCTTGGACGGGGTGCCCGGGCCGCCGATGAGGTCCTCGGTGCCACCCACGCTCGCGTAAGAGTCTCGGCTGACCAGCATGACGAACTGCTCTGCGCGGGCGTTGCCGATGGCGAAGCAGGCCACGCCGTCGCCCGAGTGGTCCGGGTTCTGCGGCCACCCGAGCGCCTCGTAGAAGGCGCTGGCGCGCTCGACGCTCGCGACGGGGCAGGTGATGAAGAGGCTCATGCGGACATGGTTCGCCCGGCGCGGTGGACTGTCAACGGTGGTCCCGCTGCAAAGGCCCCGAACGCGAAACCGCCCCGGCGACCTTTCGAGAGAAAGGCGACCGGGGCGGCGTCGGGCAGTGAAGCCCAAGAAAACTCAGACGTTGAAGCGGAACTCCACCACATCGCCGTCGCGCATGATGTAGTCCTTGCCCTCCATGCGGGCCTTGCCGGCCTCGCGGGCGGCCTTGACCGAGCCAAGCTCGACGAGGTCGTCGAAGCCGATGACCTCGGCCTTGATGAAGCCGCGCTGGAAGTCGGTGTGGATGACGCCGGCGGCCTCGGGGGCCGTGGCGCCCTGCTTGATGGTCCAGGCGCGCGTCTCCTTGGGCCCGGCGGTGAGGTAGCTCTGCAGGCCGAGGGTCTCGTAGCCGGCCTTGGCCAGCTGCTCCAGGCCCGACTTCTCGTAGCCGGCCTCGTGCAGCATCTCGGCTGCCTCGTCCTCGTCCAGCTCCACGAGCTCGGACTCGAACTGGGCGTCGAGGAAGACGGCGGTCGCGGGGGCCACGGAGGCCGCCAGGCGGGCCTTGAGGTCCTCGTCGGCCAGCGTCTCGTCATCGAGATTGAAGACGTAGATGAAGGGCTTTCCGGTCAGCAGCTGCAGCGGCTTGAGCAGCTCCAGGTCCAGCTTGTCGGACGCGGAGAAGATGGTGCGACCATCCTCGAGCACGGCCTGGGCCTTGATGACCTCGTCAACATAGGCCTTGTCGACCTTCTTGTTTGAAAGCTCCTTCTGCAGGCGCGGAAGGGCCTTCTCGACCGACTGCATATCGGCCAGCACCAGCTCGGTGGTGATGGTGTCGATGTCGTCGTCCGGGTCCACCTTGCCGTTGACGTGGATCACGTCGGGATCCGCGAAGCCGCGGGTCACCTGGCAGATCGCGTCGGCCTCGCGAATGTTGGCGAGGAACTGGTTGCCCAGGCCCTCACCCTCCGAGGCGCCCTTCACGATGCCGGCGATGTCCACGAAGGACACGGAAGCCGGGATGATCTTCTCCGAATTGAAGATCCCGGCGAGCACCTTGAGGCGCTCGTCCGGCAGCGGGACCACACCAACGTTGGGCTCGATGGTGGCGAACGGGTAGTTCGCCGCGAGCACCTGGGCGCGGGTCAGGGCGTTGAACATGGTGGACTTGCCGACGTTGGGCAGTCCGACGATTCCGATAGTAAGAGCCACGAGAGACCATCCTACTTGCCTCAACCCGTCAGGGTGTGGTGACAAGGTGGGGGCATGGACTTCGCGATGGTGTTGTGGGCCGTGTTGCTGCTGGCCGTGGGTGCCGGGCTTGGCGTGTTGGGCACGCTGGTCTGGGGGCCAAAGCACGACGGCGCGCGGCTGAGTGACGCTTTGGCGGACGCTTCCAGCGCCCGCGAGCAGGCGGCGGCCGCCGTGGCGCGGGCGCAGGTCTTGGAGCGTTCCTTCTCCTCCGAGGAGTCGCGACGCGAGCGCGACGAGGCGGTGCTGCGGGCCCTGGCACCGGTCTCCGAGCGGCTGGCCCGCATGCAGCAATCGGTGACGGTGCTCGAGCGCGACCGCGTGGATCAGTACTCCCAGCTCAACGAGCAGCTGGAGCGCGCAGCCCGGCTGGACGCCGAACTGCTGCGCACCACCACCACGCTGGCCGGATCCCTGCGCGATGCCGGGCGCCGCGGCGCTTGGGGCGAGGTGCAGCTGCGCCGCGTGGTCGAGGCCGCCGGCATGCTGCGCCACGTGGACTTCGACGAGCAGGTCGTGGTGGGCTCCGGCCGCCCCGACCTGGTCGTGTGGCTGCCCGGCGGCAAGTCCGTTGCGGTGGACGCCAAGGTGCCGCTGGCCAAGCTGCTGCAGGCACACGAGGTGGTGCTTGACGGCTCGGCCTCCTCCTTGCAGGAGCGCGCGCGGCTGCTGTCCGAGCACGCCAAGGCGCTGCGCGCCCACGTCGTGGCGCTGGGCGACCGGCGCTACCAGGACGCCCTGCCGGGTTCGCCCGAGCTGGTGGTGTGCTTCGTGCCGGCGGAGTCGGTGCTGGCGGACGCGCTGGAGGCCGACGGTTCGTTGCTTGACGACGCCTTCGCCCGCGGCGTGGTGCTGGCCTCCCCGGGCACGCTCCTCGCGATCCTCAAGGGCCTCGCGGTGTCCTGGCGGCAGGAACTGCTCACACAGAACGCCCGCGCACTCTTCGACGAGGCGCAGGAGCTGCACCGCCGCCTGGGAACCCTGTCCGGGCACCTGGACAAGCTTGGCTCCTCGCTGCGCACCTCGGTGGAGGGCTACAACCGCTTCATCGGCGCGCTGCAGTCCCGCGTGCTGCCGTCCGTGCGGCGCCTTGGGGAGATGGACCCCGCCCTGCCCGAAGGTGCCGCCGTGCCCTTCGAAGGCGCCCCCGTGCTCGAGGTGTCCCCGCGCGGCGTGCCCGTGGAGCTGGAGGACGCTCCCCCGGCCCGCTCGGCCGATGCGGCGTTCGGCGCCGCGCCTGGTCGCGCGGCCGCCGCCGACCCCCGCGACACCCACCACCCCCGCAGCGCCTGAGGGGCGCGCGGGTCCGTGCTGCGGCTCCGCGGGCCGCGCGGGTACGCGGGCCGCGCGGGTACGCGGGCCGCGCGGGTACGCGGG
>JALAHE010000179.1 GCA_022712075.1 Galactobacter sp. | reverse complement strand
GCGCGGCCGGCGTGCTCGTGGCCGTGGTGCTGATCTTCGTGCTGCGTGGCCCGGTGTCCGCCGCCAACCGCAGCGAGGAGGTCTCCGAGCTCGAGGAGGCCGAGGCGCTCATCGGCGACGCGGCCTGAGCGGACCCTTGCCGGCGGCGCGGCCGCGATCACCGCGCCGCCTGACCGCCCGCCGGGCTGACTCCGGCCGGCGACCCCACGCCCCGGCACCGAGCACGCGCTCGGTGCCGGGGCGCCGTCGTGCCCTGGCTGTGGTTCGTGCTGCCCGACGGCGTGTGGTGGCCTCGCGCCGGGCCCGCGCCGCGGGCGCGGGGCCGGGTGCGATGCCCGCCGCGTTGGGTGCTCCGAACCGGCGCGCCCAGGTTGCCCGCCCCGGCCACCGTGGCGCGCGCCGCGGATATGATGCGGCGCATGAGCGCAGATCACACCGCGAGTCCCGCGGGCGAGGCCCCGGAGGTTCCCGAGGCCCTGGCCGAACCGACCGAGCGGGTGCGCTGGCGGTGGACCCTCTCGGTGGCGCTCGTGAGCGTTGGCATCAACACCGCCATCTTTGCTGCGCTCAATCAGCTCATGCCCCTGCAGGCGGTGGCGATCGGCGGCGAGGAGTCCAAGGAATCGGTGCTATCGCTGGCCGGCACCGTGGGCGTGCTCGTGGCGATGATCGTGAACCCCTTGGTTGGCGCGTTCTCCGACCGGACGCACTCGCGCTTCGGCCGCCGCGTGCCGTGGATCGTGGCCGGTGCCGTGCTCGCCACGGGCTTCCTGCTGCTGACGGCCGGTGCCACGAGCGTCGGCGTGCTGTGCCTCGGCTGGGCGGGCGCGCAGGCGGGCCTCAACGCGATGTCGGCGGCGATCACCGCCGCCGTTCCCGACCGCGCGCCGGTGCAGCAACGCGGGCTCGTGGGTGGGCTCGTGGCCACCGGCATCACGCTCGGCATCCTCGTGGGTTCCGCGATCGGCATGTTCATCCACGGGGCCGTGTGGCTCGGGTATCTGATGGCGATCGCCGTGATGCTCGTGTGCGCCGTGCCGTACGTGCTGCGGGCCAACGACCCGGTGCTGCCGCGCGGCGCCGTGCCGCGGGATTCGCTGCGCACCTTCCTCGCCGGGTTCTGGGTCAGCCCGCGCAGGCACCCCGACTTCGCGTGGGCGTGGCTGGGGCGCCTGCTCATGATGACCGCAACCCAGCTGACGATCGTGTACCTGCTCTTCTATCTGACGGACGTGCTCCGGCATCCGGACCCGGCCGCAGGGGTGTTCGTCCTGACGGCCATCTACGCCTTCGGAACCCTGCTGTGCGCGGCCGTGGCGGGGAAGCTCTCCGACCGCACGGGGCGGCGGCCGCTCGTGGCGCTTTCCTCCGGACTCATCGCGGCGGCGGCGCTGCTCATGGCCTGCGCGCCGCTGTTCGGCGGGGCGCAGTTCACGGCGGCGGCCATCGCCGCGGCGATCCTTGGCCTCGGCAACGGCGCGTACCTCGGCGTGGACTTCGCGCTCCTGACGCAGGTGCTGCCGAGCTCGCAGGCGCGCGGCAAGGACATGGGTCTCATCAACATCGCCGCCGCGCTGCCGCAGGTCTTTGCCCTGGGGCTCGCGTTCCTCGCCGTGACCAAGCTCGGCGGCTACACCACGCTCTTTGTGCTGGCAGGGGTGATCGGGATCCTTGGCGCGCTGAGCGTGTATCGGATCAAGTCCGTGCGCTGAGGGGGCCCGGTTGGTCGGGCGACCGGCGGTGCTCCTGCTGCCGGCGCTCCTCCCGCCGAAGCTCAGTCGCTCGGCGCGGGCGCCAGGGCGCCTTCAGCGGCCCGCCTCAGCGCGGCGATGGGCTCGCGGCGATCGTCGGCCCGGGTGGCGAGCGCCACCGTGCAGTACGGGGCATCGTCCAGCGGCAGGTAGACCACGCCCGGGTGCGAGTAGCGGATGCCCACCGACTCGGCGGTGACCATGATGATCTCGCTCATCGCCACCGTGCTGACGGCCTCCTCCATCGTCGCCGCCCAGGATCCGTAGCTCACGGGGAGCCCGCTCGGGCGCGGGTCAAGCACCCAGTAGCGGGTCCACCCGGGATCGGCGTTGAGCGCGCCCATCACGGGGAGCCCCTCGACCTCCTCGAGGAGCACCGAACCCCGTTGCGCCAGCGGTGAGCTCGCCGAGACGGCCACCACGCGGGGCTCGCGCAGCACGGTGATGAGCTCGAGCCCCGTCGTGTCAGCGAGGGGCGGGCGCAGCAGCCCGGCGTCCACCTCCCCGCTCAGGACGGCGCCGGCCTGGCGTCCCCAGTCCAGCTGCTGCAGCCTGAGCCTGACCCCGGGCATCCGCCGGGCGAAGTCCTCGAGGAAGGGCTCCCGGCCCGTGCGCGGGTAGCCGTTGAGGAAACCGAGCCGCAGCTCTACCTCGCGCCCGGCGTCGAGGGCGCGGCGAGAGGACTCGAGCGATTCCCGCGCGTGGGTGAGGAAGCTCTGCCCGCGGCTTGTCAGCTGCGGGGGAGTGACCCCGCGCCGGAGCACCTCAAAGCCCGTCGAGTCGTCGAGGCGCCGCAGCTGCTGCGTGACGGCCGACGGCGTGACGTGCAGGCGCTCGGCCGCGCGCGTCACCGACCCGGCCTCGAGGACGTGCAAGAGGGTGTCGACCAGCGCCAGATTCAGGTATTTGCCCACGATCCTCCGTCTTTAGCAATCACTAAAGAGTGTGACCCAAGTCTCGATATACGGCCAGTGGGTGCCGCGACATTCTGGGTGGACAGCGCGGGGCACGGGCCCCGCCGGTTCCTTGGAGGAAACGTGAACACACCCCCCTTCGTTGGCAGCGCGCTCGTCACGGGTGCCGCCTCCGGCATCGGCCAGGCCGTCGTCGAGCTCCTCATCGAACAGGGCGTGCCGGTCGTCGGGCTCGACCTCAACGCCCAGGCCTTGGACGCGCTGAAGGAGCGCTTCGGCGCCTCCTTCACCGGCGTGGCCGGCAGCGTGACGGACGACGCCGATGTGCGCCGCGCCGTGGACACGGCCCACTCCCTGGACGGGGGCCTCGGCGCCCTCTTCAACGTGGCAGGCGGACTGCGCACCGGCACCGTCGATCAGTTGAGCGAGGACGATTGGGACTTCACCGTCGACCTCGTGCTCAAGGGCGTCTTCCTCGGCACCCGCGCGGCCTCGGCCGCCATGATCGCCGGCGGGCGCGGCGGGGCCATCGTCAACATCTCCTCCCTCAACGCCCACGTCCCGCTCTACGGGGGCAGCGCCTACGCCGCTGGCAAGGCGGGCGTGGAGATGTTCGGCAAGAACGCCGCGCTGGAGCTGGGCCGCCACGGGATCCGCGTCAACACGATTCTCCCGGGCCTCGTGAACACTCCCATGGCCGGCTTCATC
>JALAHE010000178.1 GCA_022712075.1 Galactobacter sp. | reverse complement strand
GGCACGGCGTTGCGGTTGACCGTGATGCCGATCTCGTGGAGGAGGTCCTCGCCCTGCTTGCCGTCCAGCTTGGAGTTGCGCAGGTCGACGAGCACGAGGTGCACATCGGTGCCGCCGGTGAGCACAGACACGCCGGCCTCGGCGACGTCGGAGGCGTTGAGGCGATCGGCCAGGATCTGGGCGCCGGACAGGACGCGGTCCTGACGCTCGGCGAACTCCTCGGAGCCGGCGATCTTGAACGCCACGGCCTTGCCCGCGATGGCGTGCATGAGCGGGCCGCCCTGCTGGCCCGGGAAGACGTTCGAGTTGATCTTCTTGTACATCTCGAGGTCGTTCGTGAGGATCAGGCCGGAGCGCGGGCCGGCGAGGGTCTTGTGCACCGTGGAGGTCACGACGTCGGAGTACGGCACCGGGTTGGGGTGCTTGCCGGCGGCAACGAGGCCGGCGAAGTGGGCCATATCGGTCCACAGGAGGGCGCCCACCTCGTCGGCGATGGAGCGGAAGGCGGCGAAGTCCAGCTGGCGCGGGTAGGCGGACCAGCCGGCGACGATGACCTGCGGGCGAACGGCCAGGGCCTGCTCGCGCAGCTTGTCCATGTCGATGCGGAAGGTGTCGGCCTCGACCTCGTAGGCGGCAACGTTGTAGAGCTTGCCGGAGAAGTTCAGCTTCATGCCGTGCGTCAGGTGGCCGCCGTGGGCCAGGGACAGGCCGAGCATCGTGTCGCCGGGGTTGATCATCGCGGAGAGGGCGGCGGCGTTGGCCGAGGCACCCGAGTGCGGCTGAACGTTGGCGTACTTGGCGCCGAAGAGCTCCTTGACGCGGTCGCGGGCCAGGTCCTCGATCTGGTCGACAAACTCGCAGCCGCCGTAGTAACGGCGGCCCGGGTAACCCTCGGCATACTTGTTGGTCAGGACCGAACCCTGGGCCTCGAGGACGGCGCGCGGGGCGAAGTTCTCGGAGGCGATCATCTCGAGCGTGTCGCGCTGGCGACCGAGCTCGTCGGTGATCAGGTTGGCGATGTCCGGGTCAACCTCGGACAGCGGCAGATTGGTGACGTTCGTGCTCTGGGACACGGGCTTCTCCTGTGTGGACGAAACATTGCTGGCGGGGCCTAGCTGGCCCCTGGATTCGCGCCGGACCCAGGCGTGCGGTCCGTGTGACACAGGTGCCGCTCCCCGGTGGTTATCCACCTCACGCCAGTCGCGACGGAATCCACTCTATCGGTACTCGAGCGGTGGCGTGCATCGGGGGCGGCACGTTGCACCGTATTGAGGGGTCCGTCCGGCGTGTGACGGCGGCGGCCTCAGCGGGCGAAGCTGGCCCGGGTTTCGGGTTGCTCGATCGCGAGGCGGGCCCCCGCGAGGAACTCGTCGACCCAGGCCTGGTCGGGCCTCCACCGCAGCGAGCGGGGGATATCGGCGTGCAGCGCGGTGCCGTCCGTCAGAAAGAAGGCGAGGCGAACGTAGCCGCGAGGATTGGCCTCCACGGCATCCGAGTCCGAGGGGATCGCATTGAGCGCGACACCCAGGAAGTCCTTGACCCGCGGCTTACGCAGTTCGGCGTCGACGTCGCTCAGCTCGTCCCAGCGCAGGAACCTCGGAGCTTTGAACCTCAGGCGCTTGCCGTCGCGGACGAGCGGGGCGGCGGCGACGTCGAAGCCCTCGGGCGTGACCACCACATAGTGGTCCTTCATGGGTCCGCCCAGGCGCAGGCCCCTCGCGGCGGCCATCAGCTGGCTCCCTCGGCCGCGAGCTCCGGCCGCAGGCGGGGGTCAAGAATGGCCCGGTCGATGCGTTCGCCGAGCTGCTTGGCCTCCGTGGAGCTCAGCCCGCGCTCTGGATGGGCCGGCACGATCCAGATGGTGTCCGTCGTGTCCCCGTCCACGTCGGTGTAGAGGCGCGCGGTGATCTCCCCATATCCCTCGGGCCCGTCCACCCCGGCGTCGGCCACGACCGACGCCGCGAGCGCGGCCCACCAGCCTGCTCGCCGCCAGCCCTTGGCGACGGGCACGTCGAGCTCGACCCTGCGCAGCCGATGCCACGGCACGCTCTCCTCGACGACGCCGTCGCGGACGAGGCTCAGGCCCTCGGTGTCTGCCAGCACGAAGTGCTTCTCGCTTCCCCACAGCATGGGATCGACCTTACGGACTGCCGCGGCCACGTGCATCGACCGCGAGGCGGATCCGCCCGGGTGGGTGCCAGCGCAGATCGGTACGCCGCGGTCCGGTGCGCCCAGGCGCTGAGTGCACCACCGCTCTGCTTCCACCCCGCCCTGGCTGGAGGACTCGCCAGAGATCAAAGACGCCGCTCAGCACACCGGGTGTTGCACACCCGGTCGGCTCGGCGTCGGGCAGACGAACCGGAGGGGCCGGATCAACGGCAGTGCCCACGGCTCTGGAGGGCGCCGCTGCCCTCGCCTCGCCGCGGGGTCGCTGGGACGACGAATGCCGCCGCCCGACGGGCCCGGGCCGCCGCCGCGACGGACGGTCGTCCGCCGCAGGAAGCCGCAGTGTCCATTCCCCTTCCCGGGAGCACCAGGCCGAGGTCTCCGCGCGGCCAACCCTCGGGGGCGCCGCCACTGACGGAAGGGTGCAGCTACGTTCCGCACTCTCCCGCGTTTCGGCGGCGAGCCGCCGCAGGTGCCACACGCTCAGCACGGCCCACGGGTGACCCATCGCCCCGACCTCGCGGGAGGGGACCACGCCCAGGCGCCCACGGTGAAGCTCGTGGTGGTGGAACGAGCAAAGCACGATGGCGTTGTCCAGGTTGGTGTGGCCGCCCACCGACCACGGGATGACGTGGTGGGTGTGGCACCAGGACGGCGGCGCGAGGCATCCGGGGGCCCGGCAGTGCCGATCGCGCGCGGCGAGCGCCTGCCGTTGGGCCTTCGAGAACGGCCGTTGCTGGCGGCCAAGCCGCACCGCGGTGCCGGCCTCGTCCGTGACCACGAGCCGCAGGGCGTCGGTGCAAAGCATGGCGGCGACCGTGGACATCGGCACCACCTCGTCCGAGCGGGAATGCGAGGCAAAGAGACCGTCTAAGGTGACCCCCAGCGCCGAAGGGCCGGGGCCAGCCAGGCAGCCGGTCGGGCTTGCCTGGCCCGTCCAGCCCGTCTGGCCTGCCTGGTCTAGCTGGCCCGACTGACCTTGCTGGCCTAGCTGGCCTAGCTGGCTTGTCTGGCCAGACAGGCGGCCGCCGATGCCGTCCCCCATCAAAGCTGCCTCACCTGGCGCCGCGAACCGACCGCCCCCGGCTGTTTGGCCGGTCTCGCCGGGCCGGACTGCCCCGCCGCCCACACCGCGTCCCACGCCGCCGGGAACCGGCGGTTGCTGCGCCGCCGCCCACGCACCGAGCCCGGGGAGCTCTGCGGCGTTGCCGACGCCTCCGAGGGAACGCGCGTAGCGATCCAGCGCCGACATCGTCACGGTGACCACCAAGGTGGCACCGCTCCCACCGGGGCCGGATTCGTCCTGCTGACGCTGCTGCGACTCGACGAGCGAGTGGAGCGCGTCGAAGCCCTTCTGCTCCGGCGTGCGGCGATCCTCCGAGCCCTGCCCGCTCGTCACAGGGCGCCCGCTTCCGGCGGGCACCGGGAGATCCACCACCGGGCCTGAGTGCTCGCCCGTGGGATCAAGGACGCGATCGGGGTGGGCCTGCGGCCCGGTGTGCACGTCCATGAAGTGCGCCAAGGCGGCGCCCGCCTGTTCCGGCGCGTAGCCGGTCAGCCTCCACCCGCCGCCGGCGGCGCGGAGCACCTTGAACGAGCGACGCTGCACCTGCTCGCCCTCGCGCGGGGCCGCGCCGTCCGGGTCAATGGCATCGCGCCAGGCCCCGGCCTGCACCCGCACGAGGTGCGGCTCCATGCGACGCGGTCCCCACACGTCCATGTCCGAGTCCGTGCGGCGACGGGTGCCGACCGTGGTGGCCCCTCCGGCCGGGGTGACGCCCGGAATGTTCCAGAAGGTGCCGTCGCCCGCACCAGAGGGCCCGCCTACCCCCGGGGCTCCGCCCGCTACAGCAGGGCCCGCCGAGTCAACGGCGCCATCCGGACCGGCCGCCGCGCCGTCGGGCGTGGGGCCGTCGCCCGGCCGCTCTGCGGCCGCGCTCCCTCCCGTTTCCGGCCCGGACCCGTTCCCCCTCGTGGGATCCCCGTGCGTGATCACGGGCCGCCCGGCCTCGTCGAAGCCCACGCGGCCACCGGTGGCGCCGTCAACAAGGAAGCGTTCGGCCGCCTCCGTCATGCCTGGCTGGGACTCGGCGACGCCTGGATGCGGGAGGCCGCGGTGCACGGCGATGGCCTGGTCCGCTGAAATCTCCCCGGCGCGTAGGGCCGCGGCGAGCGCGGGGCGGAAGGGCGGCAGATCCCCCGAGGAGAAGCCGGTGCGTGGCCCCGTGGCCTGAGCCAGCGTCACGAGCGTCTCCGCCGCGCCTGCCTGCACCCCGAATGCCTGCGAGACGAGCGCCTTGGTGGAACGAAACCCCAAGCGAGAGCACAACGCCTCGGCCCGCGACAGTCCCTCGGAACGGCGGCTCACCACCCCGGTGATCGCCACGCGCAGTCCGTCGGCGGCGCGCGACACGTCCGAGGCCAGCCCCAGAAGCTCCACGACCTCGGCCTCGCCGGCCCGGTCGCCCCCGGCGGAGATCGCCTGGACGGCGTCCCGCAGGAGCGAGACCGCCTCATTCAAGAGGACCTTTTCCGACACGATTCACCTCCCAGCGCGCGTCAGACAATGAGTCACCGCAGCGACGGAATCGATTTCAACTTTTCCCGCCACTCCCCCGTGTTTCCAACCATTCTCCCACCACGCATCATTCGAAGATAGATTCGAAGCGAGATATTTCGCGCCGTCAAGAAAGATGTTTAAACCACTCCCCTCACACCCTTCAGCCGTCCACTCGGCGAAACTTTTCGTGAACCCGCCGAACCCCACGGAGCAATACCCACCGTGAACACCGATCACGACGTCATCGCACGCTCCTTGAAGGAGCCGGCGGCGTTTGCCGATCTCTTCGATCGCCACGCCGCCACCGTGTATCGCTATGCCGCCAGCCGCTCCACGCGGCAGGTGGCCGACGATCTCCTCTCCGAGACCTTCCTCGTCGCCTTCGAGCAACGGGCCAAGTTCAATCCGGAGCGGGGCGAGGTCAAGCCCTGGTTGCTCGGCATCGCCACCACCCTCCTGCGTAAGCACCGGCGCGTGGAGGCCCGCTCGTACCTCGCGCTCGCCGCTGAGCACACCCGCAAGGTCCTCAGCTCCGACGCCTTCGAGGACACCGACGAGCGGCTCGACGCCGCCGCCGCCCTCCGGGACGTCACCACGCGCCTCGCCAAGCTCCCGCGCGGCGACCGCGACGTCGTCATCCTCTTCGCCTGGGAGGACCTCTCCTACGAACAGATCGCCCAGGCCCTCGGCATCCCGGTCGGCACGGTCCGATCCCGCCTCAACCGCGCGCGCACCAAGCTCGGCGCTGCGCTCCCGAACCACACCACGAACCGCAAGGAGGCCGGCCATGGATTCGCTGGATCTGCTGCGTGACGCCCGCCCCGGCGACGGGGCGGCGTCCCCCGAAAGCATGACGGCCGCCAGGGCCGCCCTCATGAACGCCATTGAGACCGAAAGGCAGGGCACGACGGCGCCCGCTCGCCACGGTGCTCGAGGTCGCCGCACGCTGGCGACCGGTTGGAGGTGGGCCATCGCGGGTGCCACGGCTGCCGCCGTAGCCACGGCGCTGGTCGTGTCGCAGGCCGTGGCCCCCGCCGGAACGCCGGGCGCTCCTGCCACCGCCGCCGCGGCCCAGCTCAACGCCGCCGCCGATCGCGCCGCCGCCACGGATGCTTCCCTGCTCCCCGGCCAGTACCGCGAAACGACCATCACCTCGTGGCAGACCGCGTGGAGCAGCTACGGCGACGGACCGTCCGCCGCGCTGAGCAACCGGCTGCGCAGGCAGATCTACCTCCCCAAGGATCCGGCCGACGATTGGTACTTCCGCGGGGGCCCGTCGGATCTGTACACGGCCTACAACGCCGTGGGTCGAGCCATGATCGCCAATCCGGAGTACGAGCTCAGCGCCGCGGAGTTGCCGTGGAAGGCGCGGCTCTTCCAAGGCCCGGCCGGTGTCTTCACGCGGCCGACGATCCCGGTGATCAGCCTCGATCTGCGCGCGCCGGACCTCGCCCTCGTCGGCGACGACCCGCAGGCGACCTTGAACTCCTTGCGAGAGGTCGTGCGTGCGGACCTCGCCCAGTCCTCCCCCGACAGCGACGAGCACCCCGACGCCTCGGGGGAAGCGCAGAGGGACCCGACCGAGTCGCAGGCGCCGGGCGAGGGACGCTTCAGCAGCGACGAGGACGGCTTGGTGTTCAACCGCATCTGGGTCCTTCTTGCCTCCGGGACGGCGACCCCCGCACAGCAAAGCACGCTGTTCAAGGTCCTGGCCCTGCTGCCCACCGACCGGGTCAGCACCACCGCCTCCGAACAGGACGGGCGACAGATCACGACCTTCGACTGGACGGGCGACAGTGATGAGCTGAGCACCACGACCATCTCGATCGATAGCGAGACGGGGCTCGTGAGCCGCCTCGAGCAGCGCCTGCGCCGTGCCCAGGAGGAGGTCCCGGCCGGCACCGTCATGGCCTCGTCCGAATTCGCCTACCGCGTGCTCGAGCACGCTCCGCAGGGCGCCACTCGAGCCGCCCTGAAGATGCCGGCCTGCGACGCGAAGGGCTACCCTCCCACGGGCTACGATGCCTGCGGCGTCCCGGAGCCGGGCGGGAGCTCGTTCTACGGAGAGTGAGCACCAAGCCGGTGCCACGGCCTGCCCAACCCCCACGGCGGCCACCCACCGAAAGGTGGGCGGCCGCCGTCGTGCATGGCCCCGAACTACAGCGCCGGCACCGCCGCGCGCACCGCGGCACGGGGCGCCGGAAGGCTCTCCCTGCGGGCCTCGGTCGGCGCCGCCTCAACCGCGGGAGTGTCCGTCTCGGCCTCCGCCACCTGAACTCGCGCCGTGGACACCGCAGCCCCCACCCCGGGCCGCACGACCTCCACGCGCGCCCCCAGCGCCTCGGCTGCCACAACATCCAAGGCCCGCTCGAGGTCCGCGATGAGGTCGACGACGTCCTCGATCCCCACCGAGAGGCGCACCAGATCCGCCGAAATCTCGCGGGGCGTCCCGCGCAGCGGACCGTGCGTCATCTCGGTGGGAAGACAGATGAGCGACTCCACGCCACCCAATGACACGGAGAGCCCGAACAGCTCGGTCGCCGTCACGAAGCGGCGCGCCGCCGCCTCTCCCCCGGCCAGCCGCAGCGACACCACGCCGCCGAAGCCCCCGGACATCTGCCGCGCGGCCAGCCGGTGATCGGGATTCGACTCGAGCCCCGGGTAGAACACCTCGGCCACGCCGTCGCCTGCGAGCGCCTTCGCCTCGAGGAAGCGCGCCACCTCGAGCGCGTTGGCCGAGTGCTGGCGCACCCGCAGTCCAAGCGTCTTGAGCCCGCGCGCCGCCAGGAAGCAGTCCTGCGGTCCAGCCACGGCACCCGCCGCGAACTGCGCGAACGCCACGGCGTCGGCGAGCGGCTTGCCCTGGAACTCCACATCGGAGAGCACCACCGCCCCACCGAGAACGTCCGAGTGCCCGCCGATGTACTTGGTCGTCGAGTGCACCACAGCATCCGCACCCCATTCCAAGGGCCGCTGCAGCGCCGGCGAGGCGAAGGTGTTGTCGACGAAGAACAGGCAGCCGGCCTCGTGTGCCACCTGCGCCCACCCCGCGAGGTCGGCGATCCCCAGATGCGGATTCGACGGCGTCTCCACCCACAGCACGGCGGTCGCGTCGGGCCGGATCGCCGCCCGCACGGCGTCGAGATCCCCGGCCGGCACGGCCGTGTGCGTGATCCCCCACGGCCCCCACACGTCCCGCAGCAGCCGGTTGGTCCCGCCGTAGGAATCGGAGCCGATCACCACGTGATCGCCCGGGCGCAGCACGGAGCGCAGCAGCGCGTCCTCGGCCGCGATCCCCGAGGCGAACGCAAACGCCTTGAAGCCGCCCTCGAGCGCGCAGAGCTGCTCCTCGAAGCCGCCGCGCGTCGGATTGGAGCCGCGCGAGTACTCGTGCCCCGCGCGCAGCACGTTGACGTCGTCCTGGATGAACGTGCTGGTCTGATAGATCGGCGGCACCACGGCGCCCGTGAGCGGATCGGGCGCCTGCCCTGCATGCACGGCGCGGGTGTCGAAGCCGGGGGTAGACAGAGACATGATTCAGGCCCTCCTGGCTGCCGCGGTGGCGGCGAGCGCGTAGACGTCCGCCGGGGTGGGGCGGGGTGAAATGCCCGACGCCGCGGTGGCGGCTCGGGGGTTTGGCTCGCCGGCCCCAACCCACGCGGCGTCGAGCGCCCGGGTCAGATCGGCGAGCAGGTCCCGCGGGTCCTCGAGGCCCACGGAAAGCCGCAGCAGCGCCCGGGAGATCCCGGCCGCGCGCAGCTGCTCCTCGGAGAGGCGGCAATGGGTCATGGTGGCCGGGTGGGCCAGCAGGGTCCTGGCGTCGCCGATGTTGGCGGCAAGCGTGACCAGCTCGAGCGCGTCGGCAAACGGCGCCACGAGCGCCTCGTCCACGAGCTCGACCCCGAAGATGCAGCCGGTCCCGCGCGGGAAGTCCCGCGCGGCCAGCCCGTGCTGCGGGTGCGAGGGCCGCGAGACGTGGTGGACTCGCGTCACGGCCGGGTGCCCCTCGAGCGCCGCGGCGAGCTCCTCGACCGAGCGGGCCACGTGCCCGGCGCGCACCGCGAGGGTCTCCACGCCGCGCAGCAGCTGGGCGGCGGCCTCCGCCCCGAGGGCGGGCCCGAGGTCGTGCAGGAACTTCGAGCGCACCAGCATCCCGTACGCGCCCGCGCCGTAGCGCTGCAGGAGCGAATCGCCGCGGTAGCGCTCACGGGGCGCCGCGATCTGCGGCCAGCGCACCGGATCGGAGAAGTCGAAGGACCCCACCACCACGGCCCCGCCGAGCGCCGTGCCGTGGCCGCCCAGGCCCTTCGTGACGGAGTGCACCACCACGTCGGCCCCGTGCTCGAGGGGGCGATAGGCGTACGGCGTGGCCAGGGTGTTGTCCACGACCACCGGGATGCCGCGCGCGTGGGCCAGCGCCGCGATCGGCTCCAGCTCGATCACCTCGGCCTGCGGATTCGTCACCGACTCCAGCAGGAAGCCCACCGTGTCGGGCTCGATCGCTGCCTCCCACGCTGCGAGGTCCCCCGGCTCCACGAAGCTCACGCGCACGCCGAAGTCGGCGAAGGTGTCGGTGAGCAGGTCGACGGTCCCGCCGTAGAGCCGCGCCGAGACCACGAGGTGCCGCGGCCCCTGCAGCAGCGCGAGCAGGGCCAGCGCCACGGCCGACTGCCCGCTCGCCGTCGCGACCGCCGCCGTCCCGCCCTCCAGCGCCGCGAGGCGCTGCTCGAGGATCGAGACCGTCGGGTTGCCCGTGCGCGAGTACGTGAACGCCGCGCGCTTCAAGGCAAAGGACTCGGCCGCCTCCGCGTGGTTCGCAAACGCGAAGGCCGCCGAGGTGACGACGGGAGGGGTGAGCGGGCGCTGCTCCCCGGCGGGCCGGTAGCCGGCGTGGACGCCGGCGGTGGCCGGCTGCTGCTGGGCGGTCATGGTGGATCTCGATTCGCTTGACGGCTGTCGTGGAGAAGATGCTGCGTTGTCCCCTCCCGCCTTTTTCGTCGTACCCCGCACGAAAGGTGCGGGATGAGACGAAAAGTGCGGGATGAGACGGTGCCCGACGCCGCCCGCCCACGGTGAGCGGGCGGCGTCGAGCAGGTGGGGCGTCCTTAGACGGACGCGGCGATCGCGGCGCGGGCCTTGGCCGCCGCCTCCACGAGGTGGCGCAGGGAGGCCTCGGTCTCCGGGTAGGCGCGGGTCTTGAGGCCGCAATCCGGGTTGACCCACAGCTGCTCGGGGGTCAGGCGCTTGAGCGCCTCGGCGAGCAACTCGTCGATCTCCTCCGTGGAGGGGACGCGCGGCGAGTGGATGTCGTAGACGCCCGGGCCGATCCCGCGGGAGAACCCGAACTCGGCCAGGTCGGCCGTGACCTCCATGCGGGAGCGGGCCGCCTCGATGGACGTGACGTCGGCGTCCAGCGCGTCGATCGCGCCGACCACCTCGCCGAACTCCGAGTAGCAGAGGTGGGTGTGGATCTGCGTGGCGGTGTCAGCCCCCGCCGTGGCCAGGCGGAAGGAATCCACCGACCAGCGCAGGTAGTCGGGCTGGGCCTCGGCGCGCAGCGGCAGCAGCTCGCGTAGCGCCGGCTCGTCCACCTGGATGATGCCGATGCCGGCGGCCTGCAGGTCCTCGATCTCGTCGCGCAGGGCGAGCGCCACCTGCTGGGCGGAGACCTCGAGCGGCTGGTCGTCGCGCACGAAGCTCCAGGCCAGGATCGTGACGGGGCCCGTGAGCATGCCCTTGAGCGGCTTGTTGGTCAGCGAGGCGGCGTAGGAGATCCACGGCACCGTGAAGGCGCGCGGGCGGGAGACGTCGCCCCACAGGATGGCAGGGCGCGTGGAACGCGAACCGTAGGACTGCACCCAGCCGCGCGTCGTGGGCGCGTAACCGTCGAAGTTCTCGGCGAAGTACTGGACCATGTCGTTGCGCTCGGCCTCGCCGTGCACCAAGACGTCAAGGCCCAGCTCCTCCTGGAAGCGCACCACGCGCTCGATCTCGGCCTTCAGGAAGGCCTCGTACTCGGCCTCGCTGAGCGAGCCCGAGCGGGCACCGGCGCGGGCCTTGCGGACCTCCGCGGTCTGCGGGAAGGAACCGATCGTGGTGGTCGGCAGCGGCGGCAGGCCAAGCGCGGCGGCCTGGGCCGCGCGGCGCTCCTCGGCGTCGGCGCGCTCGAGGTCGGCCGGGGTCAGCGCCGCGAGGCGCTCACGGACAGCGGCGACGCTCGTGCCGGCAAACGCCGCGCGGGCGGCGTGGGCCTCGGCGTCGGCCACGAGCTCGGCGGCGATCGCCGCGTCGCCCTCGCGCAGGCCCTTAGCCAGCGTCACGACCTCGGCGACCTTCTCGTCCGCGAAGGCGAGCCAGGCCGGGAGGTGCTCCGGCAGGGACGTCTCAGCCGCCACGGTGTGAGGGACGTGCTGCAGGCTCGTGGCCGTGCCCACGGCGAGCGCGCCTCCGGCCTCGGTGACCTCGGCCTGCAGGGCGCGCAGCGCGCTCAGGGACTCGCCCAGGCGGTTGCTCCAGATGTTGCGGGAGTTCACGACGCCGGCCACGAGGGTCGCGCCGTTCAGCTCGCCCAGGTGGGCGGCGGCCGGGGCGGCGCCTCGGACCAGGTCAGCGTGCACCACGGCCACGCCGGCGCGGGCCAGCTCGCCCTGCACATGGCCGGGGCGGGCGGGGTCGCCGGCCGAGCCGTAGCCGCTCGTGACGAACAGGCGCGGGGCGCCCGCCACGGCGGTCAGCGCCGAGTAGACGTGCGCCACGGTGGAGCCGTCGGCGGCGAGCTTGGCGCCCTCCTCGGTCACGAGGCCCGGCTCGTCCAGCTGGACCAGCTTCACGCCGGCCTCGCCGAGCGCGGCGAGCAGGCCGGCGTAGGCGGCCACGGCGTCGTCGAGCCGCTCCAGCGGCGAGAAGCCCTCCGGCGCGCCGTCCTCCGCCTTGGCCAGCAGCAGGTAGGTCAGCGGACCCACGAGCGTGGGGCGCGACTCGAAGCCGGCCGCGGCGTGGGCAGCGTGGTTGGCCACGAGGCGCTCCGGGTTGGCCGCAAAGGTCGTCTCCGGCCCGATCTCCGGCACGAGGTAGTGATAGTTCGTGTCGAACCACTTGGTCAGCTCGAGCGGGGCGTGGGCCTCGTCGCCGCGGGCCAGGACGAAGGCCTCGGCGGTGCCGATGCGCTCGCCGATGACGCCGGCAAAGCGGGCGGGGACGGCGGACAGGGCCGCCGTGGTCTCGAGGACCTGGTCGTAGTAAGCGACGTCGCCCGGCAGGGCGCCGCTCGCTGCGTCGAGTCCCAGCCCGGCCAGGCGGGTGAGGTCGGCGAGCTGCACCTGGCCGGCGGCGGCGTGGAGCTCGTCGAGGGAAATCTTCCCCGCCCAATGGGCCTCGAGGGCCTTCTTGAGTTCGCGGTCCGCGCCGATGCGGGGGTATCCGAGAACGGTGGCGTCGAAGGCGGGGTTCAGCGGCTGCTGCGTCATGATCTCTCCTGTTTTCACCCGATTTTGGGTGTGTTGATCCCAGCGCGGTCGATGCGCGGGACGTGTGGTGGTGCGGCGCGAGGCGCCGCGCTTGGGGTGTGGTTCGGGGCGGGCGCTCAGGCGCCCACGCGGGCCGCCAGTCCGTGTCTGGCGTCGGTGCGCTGACCCGGCAGGTCGAGGCGCTCCACGAGGTCGATGGCGCCCTCGTGGCGGTTGAAGGTGTAGACGTGCACACCGGGGGCGCCGTCCCCGAGGGCCCGGCGGGCCAGGCTCGCCGCGAACTCGACGCCGATGCGGCGGCGCTCGGACTCGTCCGAGGCCGTCTCCAGCGCGTGGCCGAGGAGCGGGTCCGGCTCCACCCCGGTCAGCTTGGCCAGGCGGGCCAGCCGGACCGGCGAATCCACGGGCAGCACGCCCGGGATGATGGGGATGGTGACGCCGGCCCGGCGGGCGGCGTCGACGAGTTGCGTGTAGTCCTCCGGGCGGAAGTACACCTGGGTGATCGCGTAGTCGGCGCCGGAGCGCTGCTTGCCCACGAGCACCTCGACGTCGTGCTGGAAGCTCGGCGACTCGGGGTGGCGCACTGGGTAGGCGGCTACGCCCACCGAGAGCCGCCCGGCCCCGAGCGCCGCGCTGTACTGCCCCTCCACCTCGCGGATGAGCTCCACGAGGTAGCGGGCAAAGGGGTACTCGCCCACGTAGGCCGCCGGGTCCTCGGGAAGGTCGCCGCGCATCGCTAGGACGCCGCGGACGCCGAGCCCGATGAAGTGGCGGACGAGGCCCGCGAGGCTCTCGGCGCTCTCCCCCACGCAGGTCAGGTGGGCGAGGGGGCGAAGCCGGGTGTCGCGCACCAGGTGGTCCACGAGGTCGAGCGTGGCGCGGCGACGAGTCGGGGTGCCCGAGTAGGTGACGGAGACGTAGTCGGGTTCGGTCTGGGCCAAGGCCTCGAGCGAGACCTCGAGCTTGGCCGCCGCCGCCTCGGAGGCCGGCGGGAACAGCTCGTAGGACAGGGATGGTGGTGGTGCCGGATAGTGCGGCATGGTGCAGTGCTCCTCGTGATGCTCACGGGATCAGCACGGTGTCCGGTCGGCAGGTGACGCGGCGACGCCGCGCACCGCCCAAGGAGGCGGTCCACGACGGAGTCACATCACACAAAGACGCTGTGCTTATCCATCGGTCCTGGCGGAAGCACCTTTCGCCCTGCCGGGACGAAGGTTGCTGCGGCGTCACTGAGCCAGATCTCTCAGCCGCTCTGGATGGGTTGTGAGTCCACCTTCCGTTATGTCGACCCCGCTTGGCAAGTGGTCCGGAAGTATTTGTGAACTGAGACGACGCCCCGCGCCCGCGTGACGCGGAATGACGCGGGCGCCCGCATGGTTGACGCCCGTATGACCAACCCCAGCGCCCCTGTGACGCCCTCGGACCCCACCGCCCCCGCGTTTGAG
>JALAHE010000177.1 GCA_022712075.1 Galactobacter sp. | reverse complement strand
GGCGGAGCCGATGGCGAACCCGCTGGTGCCGAGCAGCGTGCCGAGGCCGATGCCCATGGAGGTGAAGCTGCCCCAGAGGCCGCGCTTGCCCTCCGGTGCACCCTCGATGCCCACGAGCGAGGCGCCGCCCCACTCGCCGCCGGCAGCGAAGCCCTGCAGCAGGCGCAGCGCCACCAGGATGACGGCGGCGGCGTTGCCGAGCACCGCGGCGCCCGGCAGGCAGCCGATGAGGAAGGTGCACGCGCCCATGACGATCAGGGTGGCGACGAGGACCGGCTTGCGACCGATGCGGTCGCCGAGGTGGCCAAGCACGATGCCGCCCAGCGGGCGCGCGATGAAGCCGACACCGAAGGCGGCGAAGGCGACGAGGCTACCGACCATGGGGCTCAGGTTGGGGAAGAAGACGGCGGGGAAGACCAGTGCCGCCGCCAGGCCGTAGATGGAGAAGTCGTAGTACTCCAGGGCCGTACCGAGGCCGGAGACCATGAAGGTGCGGCCGGGCGAGGCCTTGGCAGTCGTGGCGTGGGCGCCGCCGGACGGCGCGGTGGCGGTGTCGGGAGGGGTGGGCGATGACATGCGAACTCCTAGTGCGAGGGATGAATCAGAAGGCGCTGAATCGAGGGGATGAGGGAGCGGAGGGGGAGGCCGCAACGCGGAACGCGCGCGGCTCGAGGGCGATGGTCAGGAGCGTGTCCCAGCGGTTTTCCGGCGCCGCCGCCGGGTCCGGGTGGAAGCACAGGACCGAAGACTCCGCGGTGTCGCCGAGCAGCGCGGCGGCGACGTGGCCGGCCTCGGTGCTGCGCGCCGCGCCGATCCGGGCCAGGCCTTCCTCCAGGGCGGCGAAACGCTGAAGCGTCTGCGACTCGTCGGGAATGGTGTCGCCGGAGGCGAGAGCTGGGTCAAGGAAGTGGTTGGTGTGCAGGAGGGTTCCGCCGATGGCGTGCACCAAGGCGGTTCCCTCGGGGGAGACCTCGAGGGCCGCGACGCGCGGGGTGTCGCTGGCATCGATCACGGTGAGGCTGCTGGAGGCGCTCGCCGGTGCCGAGGAGGCGATCTGGGTCGCCGCCTCGAGCGACTCGGCCTCATCCAGCACCGCGCGGGCAATCGAGTGGACGGGGACCCCGTCCTCGCCGCTGTCGCTGCTGTGGGACAGGATGTTGAAATGCAGCCCGAGGCCCGCGCTGTTGACGCCGATCTTCGCCTGGGCGCCGAACTCCGTGAAGCTCTTCACGCGCAGCCCGGCGTCGCCGAGCCACGCGTGCAGCAACCCGTCCGGGACCAGATCCGCGTGCCAATCCCAGGTCTGCATCGTCACCGGCTCGCCGTCCACGACCGTGGCGAGGGTGGAGCATTCGTGGCCCGCCGCGCCGGCGGCCGCCAGGATCTCGGTCCTGGCGTTGACGGCCTGAACCTGCCAGACGGGCAGCCCGCACGCGTCGGCGAGGGCCTCGAGCTCGCGGGCCAGGAGGGGGCGCCATGCGGCCAGGGCCTCGTGGGCACCGAGGGCCAGCGCCTCGACGCGGGCGTCGGCGAGGCCGAGGTGGCGGAAGAAGTCCCGATAGAGCGCGGAGGCGGTGCGCACCTCGGCCGCGTGGGCGTCGCCGAGGGCCTGCCCCCGGGTGAGCGCGGTGGGGCTGGTGTCGCTGAAGCGGTGTAGCTGCATGGGTGTTTCTTTCCTTCGTTCCCGACGGGCGGGCCGTGATGTCCGTCACGAAGCTAGGGACGTAAAACGTTTTATGCAATCCTGGTTCGCAGTTGGTCTTCGAGGGAGGTGCGCGATGGGCACGCAACAGCGCGGCGGGGTCACGATTCGCGACGTCGCCCGGCGCGCCGGGGTGTCGGTCACGGCGGTGTCCCACGCCATCAACGGCAAGGGCACGCTGAGCGCCGAGACGCGGGAACACATCAAGGCCGTCGCGGCGTCGATGAACTATCGGGCCGACGCCCTCGCGCGCGGCCTGCGGCGGGCGCCCCTGGGCGTGGTGGGCTTCGTGATCCGGCCCCTGGACGCCCTCGGCGAGTACCGGCCGGAGGGCGTCGACGTGTTCCTGCGCGTGGCCTCCTCGGCGGCGACTGCCGCCCTCGACGCCGGGCTCGGGCTGATGCTGCTGCCGGACCTGACCCGCACCCCGCTACCCCCGCTGGCGTTGTCCCTCGACGGCTACATCGTGATGAACCCGGTCAGGGACGATCCGGTGATCGAGCTGCTGCGCGGCCACGGCATCCCGTACGTCACGCTCGGCCAAGATCCGTCCCATCCGGACGTCGCGACCTGGGTCGCCAACGATGACCGGGGGACACGGGCGGCGCTCGCCGACCTCGACCGCGCCCGCGTGGATCGCGTGACCTATGTGGGAGGCACGGCGCAGGATGCGTGGAATCTGGAGAGCGAGGAGATCTACCGCTCGTGGTGTGCCGACACTGGACGGGCGCCGGTTCTTTTCCATCTCCCGGAGGGTGCTGGCACCGAGGGCGGCCGTGCGCTGGTTCCGAGCCTCCTCGAACACGGTGCCCCGGACGCGATCTTCTGCCTGACGGGCCGGCACGCGGCCGGCGTGGCCGAGGGGCTGGCCGAGGCCGGCGTGCGGTGCCCGGAGGACCTCCTCCTGGCGACGGGATCGGACGCCGAGCAGGCCCGCACCGCGCGCCCGGCCATCTCCGCCGTCGACCTGCAGCCGGAGGAGCTCGGCTCAGCGCTCGTGGGCATGCTTGCGTCGGTGCTCGACGGCGCCCCGCCCCGGGAGCCGGTGCTGCTCGCCTCCCGTTACCGTCGCCGCGGCTCTAGCCGCCGGGGCTAACGCCGAAGGGGCGGTACCGTTCGGCACCGCCCCTTCACGCGTCGTCGGGCATCAAAGCGCCCGGGCGAGCAAGCAAGCTCAGCCGAGCTTGATCGTCACCGTCTTCAGCTCGGTGTACGCCTCGACGCCCTCGCGGCCGTTTTCGCGGCCCCAGCCGGACATGCCGTAGCCGCCGAAGGGCAGCGCCGGGTCCATGCCGGCCGGGGTGTTGATGCGGACGTTGCCGGCCTGCAGGCCTTCGGCCAGCAGCAGGGCCCGGGAGATGTCCCGCGTGAACACGAGCGAGTTGAGCCCGTACTCGTTGTCGTTGGCCAGGGCCAGGACGTCCTCGATGGAGTCCTCGTCGCCGAAGGTCTGGGCCACGAGCACGGGGCCGAAGATCTCTTCCTTGACCACGGAGGCCTGCGGGTCCTCGATGAGCATGACGGTGGGCTGGATGAAGTAGCCCTCGCGCTCCGGAGCGGCGCCGCCCGTGACGATCGTGCCGCCGGCGGCGACGCCCTGCGCCAGGTAGTCAAGGACCTTGTCGCGCTGCACGGAGGAGACGAGCGGGCCCATCTGGGTGCCCGGTTCGGTGCCGGCGCCGAGCTGCATTGACTCGGCGATCTTCTTGATGCCGGCCACGACCTCGTCGGCCACGTCGCGGTGCACGTACAGGCGCGAACCGGCGGCGCAGACCTGCCCGGAGTTGGCGAAGATCGCCTGCGCGGCGCCGGGAATCGCGATGGACAGATCCGCGTCGGGGTAGATCACCACGGGAGACTTGCCGCCCAGCTCGAGGCTGATGCGCTTCAGGTCGTGGGACACCGTGCGCAGCAGGTGCTGGCCCACGGCGGTGGATCCCGTGAAGGAGATCTTGTCCACGTCGGGGTGCTCGGCCAGGCGCTGGCCGGCCACTGAACCGGGGCCCGGGATGATGTTGACGACGCCGGCCGGGATGCCGGCCTCGACGGCCAGCTGGCCCAGACGCACGGCGGTCAGCGGCGTGAGCTCGGCGGGCTTGAGCACCGTGGTGCAGCCGGCGGCCAGCGCCGGGGCGAGCTTGGACATCGCCAGGGTGAAGGGCACGTTCCACGGGACGATGAGGCCGGCCACGCCGATCGCCTGGCGGCGGGTGTAGGCGTGCCAGGTCCCGGGCAGCGACATGTCGCGCGTCTCGCCGTTGAGCTTGGTGGCCCAGCCCGACTGGTAGCGCAGGATCTCGATGCCCTGGCGGATCTCGAAATCGCGGGCGATGGGGAAGGGCTTGCCGCAGTTGAGGGACTCGAGGAGGGCGATCTCCTCGATGTTCTCCTCCAGCAGGTCGGCCCAGCGCTGCATGAGCGCGGCGCGGCGAGCGGGGGCCAGCTTGCTCCAGCGGCCGTCGTCGAACGCCGTGCGCGCGGCGGCGACCGCGGCGTCCACGTCCTCCACCGTGGCGCTCGTGGCGCGGGCCAGGACCTCGCCCGTTGACGGGTTCATGACGTCGATGACGGCGCCGCTGCCGGCCACCTCGCGCCCGTCGATGAGCAGGGGAAGCGGCGCGTCCAGGAGGGCGGGTCGCACGGGGGCGGTGCTGGTCAGGGTCATTTCTCTCCCTTGCTGGAACGCGGCGTGAGCAATTCACGTCGCTGTGACTCTTGCCACATGATCATAGCCTAGATACATTGCTTGCCAAGGAATGCATTCTTGTGGCGGTGATGCACAGAATGCGACCGGCGTCACCAGACGCAGCCCCACGCATCAGGGGCGCACCCGCAGCGGCACCCCAGCCGCAGACCCAAGCAGGAGTCAACGATGACCACTCGCCGTTCGTTCATGGCCCGTTCCATGGCGGTGGCCGCCATCGCGGCAGCAGCAAGCCTCGGCCTCAGCGCCTGCGGTTCCGGTTCCACCCCCGCCGCCTCCGAGGGCGGCGTCACCAAGCTCAAGGTGGCCGTGGCCCCCATCCAGTTCGAGACCGCCTACCTGGCGCAGGACAAGGGCTACTTCAAGGACGCCGGCCTTGAGGTGGAGATCGTCAACGGCGCCGACCCGGCCGCCCTCCTCGCCCAGGTCGTCTCCGGCGACGTCAACATCGCTATCGGCTCGTGGATCAACGTCGCCACCTCCGTGGCCCAGGGCGTCCCGGTCCAGGTCATCGGCGGCAACGGCATGGTGGACCCGGAGGCCGACAACTCCGGCGTCCTGGTCCCCAAGGACTCCGGCATCACCGAGCTCAAGCAGCTCGAGGGCAAGACCATCGGCGTGGTGGGCGTGAAGTCCGGCGGCGACATCCCCGTGCTTCAGGCCCTCGAGGCCGCCGGCGTCGACGTCGACTCCGTCAAGGAGGTCGCCATTCCTTACTCCGGCATGGAGGCAGCGCTGGAGCAGAAGACGGTCGACGCCGTGGTCCCGGCCGACAGCTTCTACCACCAGATGCAGGACAAGGGCTACGTCTCCATCTCCAGCCCGGTCAAGGAGTTCCAGGCCAGCATGCCCGTGACGGTCTGGACCTCGCAGAAGGCCTGGCTGGCCCAGAACGGCGCCACCGCCGAGAAGTTCATCGGCGCCATGGAGAAGGCCGTCGCCGACTACAACGACCCGAAGAACCTCGAGGAGGTCCGCGCCGTCTACGCCAAGGTCAACCAGGCGGACATCGCCAAGGCCCCCAAGACCTTCGTCCCCGCCGACGTCACCTTCAACGTCGCCGAGGGCCAGGCCGGCATCGACGCCATGGAGCACTTCGGCCTCCTGAAGAAGTCCATCGAGGTCGACGAGGTCCTCTGGGACAAGGCCCCGCGCCGCGAGGCCGCCGGCAAGTCGGCGGCATTACAGCACGACGGCGCGGTGCCCGGCTCGGGGGCCTCGCCGGGCCGGACGCCCGGCGAGGCCGGGGCGACCGGCCCACCCGGCCGGCGGCCGGGCACGTGGCCCGGCACCCGCCGCTCCGGCCCGCTCGACCCGGCCCCGCGCCGTCGTGCATCACCCTCCCTCACCGCCTTTCCTCACCGTTCACCGTTCACGGGAGTCACGAATGAACCCCACGCTTTCGCGGCCGGCCTGGCTGCTGCTGGCCCGGCTCGGCGCCGTCGCGCTGATCCTGGCGCTCTGGCAGGCCGTCGTCTCCGCCGGGCTGCTGCCCTCCATGGTTCCGGGCATCGCCGACGTCGCCAGCGCGATCGTCGCCTCGCTCGGCAACCCGCTCTTCTGGGGTGCCCTGGGGCGCACCCTTCTCGCCGCGCTCGCGGGCTGGATGATCGCCACCGTGGTGGGCGTGGTGCTCGGCCTGCTCATCGGCTCGGTCCGCTTCCTGGATCGCTCCACCTCGATCCTCATCGACTTCGGCCGCTCCTTCCCGGTGCTGGCGCTCATGCCCGTGGTCATCATGCTGCTGGGTTCCACGACCACCATGGAGATCGTGGTCGTCTCGCTCTCCGCGCTCTGGCCGGTGCTGGTCCAGACCATCTACGGCGCGCGCCGGCAGGAGGCCGCCGTGGCCGACACCGTCGCCGTGTTCCGCATCCCCGCCGGCCTGCGCTTCCGCCGCGTGCTCCTGCCCGGCGCCATGCCGTTCATCGCGACGGGCGTGCGCATCTCCTCGGCCATCTCGATCCTCGTGGCCGTGGGTGTGGAGGTGATCTCGCAGGCGCCGGGCATCGGCCGCCAGATCACCCTCATGCAGCAGAACCAGCAGTGGGACGTGGCCTTCGCCTACCTCTTCTTCACCGGCCTGGTGGGCTGGGGCATCGCCGTTGGCCTGCAGAAGATCGAGGACAAGCTGCTCACCTGGAAGAGGCAGATGAATGACTAGCGCAACCGTTCCCACGCCCGCCGCGACGGCTGGCACCCAGGCCAACGGCACGACGTCGGGCACCGGCTCCCAGCGCGGAGGCGCCTCCCGGCGCGGGCAGCAGGCGGCGCCGAGGCGCAAGAAGCCGCCCACGGCGGCGGGCCAGCTGCTGCAGAGCACGTGGCTCATCGTGGTGGTCCTGGTGCTGTGGTGGGTGCTCTCCGCCAAGAGCACCAACTTCTTCATCCCCTCGCTGCAGCAGATCCTCGAGGCGCTCGGCACCGACCTCACGAACGGGGTGATTGCTGGCGGCGCGCTGTACTCGCTCTCGAACCTCTTTGTTGGCCTGGCGATCGCCGTGGTGCTGGGTGTGGGGCTCGGCCTGGTGCTGGGCGAGGTGGGCTGGCTGCGGCGCATCGTGGACCCGATCATCCACTTCTTCCGCTGCATCCCTCAGGCGGCGCTGGTGCCGCTCATTATCGGCACGTTTGGCATCGGGCAGGGGCCCAAGATGGGCACCATCGCGTTCGCGTGCTTCTGGCCCATCCTGCTCAACACAATCGACGGAGTGCTGGGCGTGGAGCCCACTGTGCGCCACTTCTCCAAGGTCTACCGCGTGCCCAAGGCGCTCTACTTCCGCCGCGTGGTCCTGCCCGCCGCGTTGCCGCAGATCGTGGCCGGCGTGCGCGTGGCCCTGCCGATCGGCATCACCGTCATGGTGGTCTCCGAAATGTTCGCCTCCATCGAGGGCCTCGGCTTCTACATCCTGAACTCCTCGGCCACCTTCCAGGTCCCGCAGACCTGGGCCGGCGCGCTGCTCGTGGGCGTGATCGGGTACATCCTCTCCGTCCTGTTTGTCTTCGCCGAGCGCCGCTTGCTGCGCTGGTACTACGCCTCCGGCGCCAAGTAAGCGCCTCCCGGGTGACCCGGCCGTGTGCCGGGGCGCTTCCTCTTCTCTCCTCTTCGGCCGGACGTTCCCGGCCTGCCTGACCACTTCGAAGGAGTCAGCATGACCATCCAGGACAGCCCCACCGTGGCCACCACGCACGTGATGCAGGTGCGCGGCATGAGCATGAGCTACGGCACCGGTGCCAGCTTCAACCCGATCCTTCAGGACCTTGACCTGGACGTGGTGGCGGGGGAGTTCGTCTCCATCGTCGGCCCGTCCGGCGTGGGCAAGACGACCCTGCTGCGTTGCCTCTCGGGCCTGCTCTCGCCCCAGTCCGGGACCATCACCGTGAGCGGCGACGAGGTCCACGGGCCGCACCCCGACCTCGCCGTGGTGTTCCAGGACTACTCCCGCTCGCTCATGCCGTGGATGACCACGCGCGAGAACGTGGCCTTCCCGCTGCAGGGCAAGGGCATGGGCAAGGCGGAGCGTTTGGCGCTGGCCGACGAGAACCTGGCGGCTGTTGGCCTGGCCGGGCAGGGGGACAAGTACCCCTGGGAGATGTCCGGCGGCATGCAGCAGCGCGTCGCGATCGCCCGCGCGCTGGCCTATCAGGCCAAGGTGCTGCTCATGGACGAGCCCTTCGCCTCCGGCGACGCGCAGACGCGCTTCGACCTCGAGGACCTGGTGCTCAAGCTCCAACACGAGCTGGGCGTGACGATCCTCCTGGTCACCCACGACATCGACGAGGCGCTCTACCTCGCGGACAAGGTCGTGGTCATCGCCGAGAAGCCGGCCACTGTGGTGGACGTCATCGAGACGGGCTTCGGCGAGGACCGCGACCAGCTCGCCACCAAGGCCGACCCGCGCTTCGCCGAGGCGCGTGCCCGCATCATGCATCGCCTGAAGAAGGACTGATCGTGTCTGCCGTTTCCGCGCGGGCGGTGTTGCTGTGCCCCGACGGAGGGGACCTGCGCCTGGCCTCGGTTGCTGTCGATGCGCCGCTGGCTTCGGAGGTCCAGGTGGAGGTGCGCGCCGTGGGCGTGTGCCACTCGGACCTGCACCTCGTGGGCTTCCCGCATTCCGCGCCCGTGATTCCGGGCCACGAGGTGGCCGGGGTAGTCACGGCCGTGGGGCCCGACGTCGCTTCGGTCGCCGTGGGTGACCACGTGGCGGTCACGCTCGTGGCGTGGTGTGGTTCCTGCGCTTCGTGTGTCTCGGGGCAGAGCTACCGCTGCGAGAACCCTGGGGCGACGGCGCGAGTTCCTGGTGCGGCGCCGCGACTGTGTTTGCCTGATGGAACGGCCGTGGAGGCCGGTTTTGGCGTGGGCGGCTTCGCCACGCACGTGCTGGGGCACAGGAACCAGGTGGTGCGGGTGCCTTCTTCGTTGCCGTTTGAGCAGGCGGCCCTGCTGGGCTGCGGCACGCTGACCGGCGTGGGCGCCGTGCTCAACGGCGCGCGGGTCGAGGCCGACGAGTCCGTGGTGGTGCTTGGCTGCGGCGGCGTGGGCCTGTCCGTGATCCAGGGTGCGGTGCTGGCCGGGGCCTCGCGGATCGTGGCAGTTGACCTGAACCAGGGCGCGGTGGACGCGGCGCTGTCCGTGGGCGCGACGGCCGGAGTGTGCGCGGCCGGGCTGTCCCCAGAGG
>JALAHE010000176.1 GCA_022712075.1 Galactobacter sp. | reverse complement strand
CCGCCCACCGCGCGGGGGCCGGGCGCTGGGCCGAAGGGCTTAGCACTCGCACGTGGCGAGTGCTGATGGTTCAACTGTAGGAAGGCGCTGGCACTCGGTCAAGGTGAGTGCCAGTTGTTCACCCACGGCGTGGGCGCGCCCGCCCGCGTGGGAAACTGAAGCCATGCCCGTCTCCCCTCCCTCCTCCGAGCCGCTTGCCGCCCTCCTCACCCCGGAGGGACTCGACCTGCTGAGCCGCCACCGCCCCGAGGAGGCGGCCGGCGACGACGCGGCAATGCGCCTGACGCTCGCCCTGCGCAAGGCGGGCCACGCGCCCGAGCTGGTCGCCGCCGTCGTGCATCAGCTGAGCCTGCGCCACCGCGGCGAGGCCAAGTTTGGACCCTTTGCCGCCGAGATGTTCCTGACCCGCCCTGGCCTGGAGCAGGCGACCCGCCTGCCCGTCGCGGCCCTGCACGCCCGGCGTTTTGCTCAGGCCGGCGTCAAGCACGTGGCCGACCTCGGTTGCGGGATCGGTGCCGACTCGCTCGCGCTCGCCTCCCTGGATCTCGAGGTGACGAGCGTCGAGGCCGACGAGACGACGGCAGCCGTCGCGACGCTCAACCTCATGCCCTTCCCGCAGGCCCGCGTGCTCCACGGCTTCGCCGAGGAGACCCCGCTTGAGGGGATCGACGGCGCATGGCTGGATCCGGCGCGCCGCGACGAGGACAGCTCTGGCACGCGCCGGCTCTTCGACCCCGAGGCGTTCACCCCGCCATTGAGCTTTGTGACGACCCTGGCGGCGCGTGGGCTCGCCGTGGGCGTCAAGCTCGGCCCCGGCCTCCCCCACGACGCCGTGCCCGAGGGCGCAGAGGCGCAGTGGCTCTCCGACCGCGGGGACGTCGTGGAGGCGACGCTGTGGTTCAACGCCCTCGCGCGCCCCGGCGTGCGCCGCGCCGCCGCCGTCGTCACGCCGGCCGGCCTCGTGGAGCTGACGGCGGCCACTGGCTTCCCGGGCCTGGATCCGGCAGCCGCCGTCCTCGAGGGCGGCGGGCTTCCCGCGGCCGGCGAGTACCTGCACGAGCCGGACGGCGCCGTGATCCGCGCCGGGCTCGTGGCGGATCTTGCCGAGCGCCTGGACGCGCAGGCCGTTGACCCGCACCTCGCGTATCTGCGCTCGGCCGCCCCCTCCCCCGACGCGCTCGCGACGAGCTACCGCGTGGTGGGAGAGCTGCCCCTGAAGACCAAGGCGCTGCGCACGTGGGCCAAGACCCAGAACATCACGACGCTCACGATCAAGAAGCGCGGCGTCGACATCGCACCCGAGACGCTGCGCCGCGAGATCTTCGCCGGGCGCGGCAAGCTCAAGGGCGGCCGCGCCGCCACGCTGGTGCTGGCCAGGGTGGGCGAGCGGCGCGTGGCACTCGAGGTCGAGCCGGTGGCCTGAGCGGGCGTCACACCTTCAAGCAAGCGGGCGGGCATCCAGCGGATGCCCGCCCGCTTTTGCGCACCATGACACCACCCGGGTGTTGACATGGCATCACAGTGGTGCCACAGTGATGCTATGCAACTCGATCGCTTCGTGAACACCGTGCAGCGCGACCTCGTCGCCGCGCTCCCCGAAGACTCGGCCGCCGCCGAGCACGCCGAGCGCCTCGCCGCGGCCCTGGACTCCTCGCTGCGCCTGGCCCTCATCTCGGCCCTCGCCGCCGCCGCGGACGAGCTCAGCGCCGATCTCGCCCCCGCCACCGTCTCGCTGCAGCTCAGCGGCAACGAGCCCCGGCTCGTGGCCGCTGGCCTCGTCGCGGAGGCCCCGGCGGCGGCCGCCGAACCCACCGCCCCCGCCTGGAGCGCCATCCCCGCCGCCGGCACCCCCGGCGCCGCGGGCGAGGACGGGGACACCGCCCGCGTCAACCTGCGCGTGCCGGAGGGGTTGAAGAGCCAGGCAGAGTCGCTCGCCGCCGAGGCGGGCCAGAGCCTGAACTCCTGGCTCGTCAAGGCCGTCGGCTTTGCCGTGGCGGCCGCCGATGGCGCCGCAGCCGGCGCCGAGGAGGCCGTCAGGCAGGCCTCCGCCACCACGCGCAACGGAGCGCGCCAGCGCGTCACCGGCTGGATGAACTAGTCCCACCTTCGCCGCAGCACTCAAGCCACACCGCCACACCGCGCACCAGCGCTAGGAGCACACCATGCAGAGCTTTCCCGTCGCGGGCACCCCGCGCGTGATCATCGACCTTCCGTCCGCCATCCTCGACCTCGACACCCACGAGGAGCCCACCGTCCTGGTCCAGATCGCCGCCGCGCGCCCGGGCCGCACCCCGGACCAGCGCGCCGCCGACCGCATCGAGGTCGTCTCCGACGCCAACACCGTCTCCCTCTTCCACACGGGACCCAAGATGTTTGCCCTCGGCACCGCCCACGTGCGCATCACCGCCCCCGCCGGGACGCTCGTGGAGGCAAGGACCGGCAACGGCGCCATCACCGCGCTCGGCACGTGGGGCCAGGCCAGCCTCAAGACCTCCAACGGCTCCATCCGGGTCGACTCGGCGGCGGGCCTGCGCGCCAACACCTCCAACGGCCCCGTGACCGTCGGGGCCGTGGGCGGCCGCGCCGAGCTCACGAGCTCCAACGGCAGCCTCGAGGTCGGCGAGGTCTTCGGCGACGCCGAACTGAAGACCTCCAACGGAGACATCCGCATCGCCGGCGCCACGGGCCGGCTCGGCGCCAAGACGAGCGCGGGCACCATCCGGGTGGGCCGCTCCGTCGGCGAGACCGCCCTCAAGACCTCGGCCGGCGCCATCAGCGTGGCAAGCCTCGAGGGCGGCAGCCTCACTGCCGCCACGTCGGTCGGCGAGATCGACGTGGACGTGGCCCCGGGCGTGGCCGTCTGGGTGGACGCCACGAGCAAGGCGGGCAGCGTCATCAACGAACTGCGCGCCACGGACGGCCCGGCCTCGGAGTCCACCGCGGAGCTGCGCGCGAGCACGAGCCTCGGCACGGTGCGCCTGCGCCGGCTCGCCGCCTGACACCCAGCCACGCGGCCAGCCCGGCCCGTGTGACGCGCCGCACCGCGCCGCACGGGCCGCGTCCGCGCTCCCCGGTCCTAGAATCACGATCACCGGGGCGCGCGCCCCGCGTCCGAGGGGAGCACAGCAGCAGTGAACATCGATTTTGCGCAGTCGGCGGCAAACACGCTTGGCATCGAGTGGGAGATCGCGCTCGTTGACCGCGAGAGCGGGGACCTGCGCTCCGAGGCCCAAGCGGTGCTGGACGGCGTGCGCGTCGCGGCCGGCCTCCCCGAGGGGCAGGAGCACCCGCGCGTCACGCAGGAGCTCCTTTCAAACACCGTGGAGCTCGTCACCGGCGTGCACACGCGCGTGGCCGACGCCCGCCAGGAGCTCTCCGAGACGCTGGCCGAGGTCCGCGCCGTCACCGACCCGCTCAACGTGGAGCTCTACTCCGCGGGCTCCCATCCCTTCGCACAGCCCACGCAGCAGCCGGTCACCGACAAGGAGCGCTACTCCAAGCTCATCGACCGCACCCAGTGGTGGGGCCGCCAGATGGTGATCTACGGGGTGCACGTGCACGTCGGCGTTGACCACCACGCCAAGGCCCTGCCGATCGTGGACGGCCTCATCAACTACCAGCCGCATCTGCTCGCGCTCTCCGCGTCCTCCCCGTTCTGGGGCGGGGACGACACCGGCTACGCCTCGCAGCGCTCCCTCATGTTCCAGCAGCTGCCCACGGGCGGCCTGCCCTTCCACTTCGATCAGTGGAGCGAGTACGAGAAGTACGTGGCCGACATGATGCACACGGGCGTGGTGGACGAGCTCAACGAGATCCGCTGGGACGTGCGCCCCGTGCCGCGCTTCGGCACCGTTGAAATGCGCATCTGCGACGGCCTCTCCTCCATCCGCGAGGTTGCCGCGGTGGCGGCGCTCACCCAGTGCCTCGTGGCAGACATGTCAGCGCAGCTGGACGCCGGGCGCCACATCCCCGTCATGAGCAACTGGTTCCGCGTGGAGAACAAGTGGCGCGCAGCGCGCTACGGCCTCGACGCGATCATCATCCTCGACTCCGCCGGCAACGAGAAGCTCGTCACGGAGCACCTGGCCGACGAGCTCACGCGCCTCACGCCCATCGCCAAGCGCCTCGGCTGCGAAGAGGAGCTGGCCGATGTGTGGCGCATCGTCACCGACGGCGCCGGCTACCAGCGCCAGCGCGCCGTGGCCGGCGCCCACGAAGGGAATCTGCGCGAGGTGGTCCTGGCCAACACCCGGCGCCTGCGCATCGAGGACTGAGACCCAGCCGGCACCCAGCGGCGCGTGCTCACCCGAGGTGGGCACGCGCCGTCGTGCTTTGAGGCACAAAAAGGGCTTTGAGGCCGGGAATCCCGGCCTCAAAGCCCTTTTCTCGCCTCACAGCGGCAAGGTGTCGGTGCCCGACGGCGCGGCGGCGCGGCTCCCAGCCACGCCGCGCCCCGGGCGGGCCCCGCCTCGGGCAAGCCCCGGCTCAGGCGGCCGGCAGCGAGACGATCGACGGCGGCAGGCCCGTGTCGGTGCCGAACTCGGTGCCGGTCGGCGCCACGCCGGCGGAGACCAGCTGCGAACCGAGCGCCGCGATCATGGCGCCGTTGTCGGTGCACAGGCCAGGGCGCGGGATGCGCAGGCCGATCCCGGCGGAGGCGCAGCGCGCGGAGAGCAGGGCGCGCAGGCGCGAGTTGGCCGCCACGCCGCCGCCGAGCAACAGGTGCTGCAGGCCGTGCTCCTGGCAGGCCAGGACGGCCTTCTTCGTGATGACGTCGACGACCGCCTCCTGGAAGGAGGCCGCGACGTCCGCCACGGGGACCTCCACGCCGCGCGCGCGGCAGTCCTCCACGTAGCGGGCCACGGCCGTCTTGAGGCCTGAGAAGGAGAAGTCGTAGCGGTGCGGGCCCGGCTCCTCGGCCGTTCCCATGAATTTGCCGAGCGTCAGGCCTCGCGGGAAGCGGATGGCCTTGGGGTTGCCCTCGGCCGCGAGCTTGTCGATGACGGGGCCGCCCGGGTAGGACAGGCCAAGCAGGCGCGCGACCTTGTCGTAGGCCTCGCCCGCCGCGTCGTCGATCGTGGAGCCGAGCAGCTCCACGTCGCCCGTGAGCGAGCCGACGCGCAGGATCTCGGTGTGCCCGCCGGACACGAGCAGGGCGCCGAGCGACTCCGGGAGCTCGCCGCCCTCCAGGACGCCCACGCCCACGTGCGCCACGAGGTGGTTCACGGCGTAGAGCGGCTTGCCCGTCGCAAGCGCGAGGGCCTTGGCGCCCGCCACGCCGACCATGAGCGCGCCGGCCAGGCCGGGGCCCGTCGTCACGGCGATCGCGTCGACGTCGTCCATCGTGACGCCGGCCGTGTCCAGGGCCTGGCGCAGCGTGGGGACCAGCGCCTCGAGGTGCGCGCGCGAGGCGATCTCGGGGATCACGCCGCCGAAGCGCACGTGCTCCTCCATGGAGCTGGCCACGGCGTTGGCCAGCAGCTCGGTGCCGCGGACCACGCCCACGCCCGTCTCGTCGCAGCTCGACTCGATGCCGAGGACCAGGGGCTCGCTCGCGCTCACGCGCTCTCTCCTTCGTTGTGCTCCGGCGGATCGACGATCTCGGGGAGCAGTGACTTTTGCATGATGAGGGCGTCGCAGCCGTCGTTGTAGTAGCCGCGGCGGGTGTGGATCACGGCGTAGCCGTGGCGCTCGTAGAGTGCCTGGGCGCGCCGATTGTCGACGCGCACCTCCAGCAGCAGATCCGTGGCGCCCCACGCCCGCGAGCGCGACGCCATGAGCCGCATGAGGAAGCCGCCCAGGCCGCGGCCCTCGTGGGCCGGGCTCACGGCGATGGTCTGCACGTCGGCCATGCCGGAGCTGTACTGCGCACCGGCGTAGGCCACGATCTCGTCGCCGGACTCGGCGACCCAGTAGAGCCTCCACTCCGGGTGGGCCAGCTCCTCCTCGAAGAGGTGCACCGGCCACGCGTCCGCCGGGAAGAGCTCCCGCTCCAGCGCGTGGACGGCGGGGATGTCCTCCGCTCTCATCTCGCGCAAGGTGTACCCCGGAGGCAGGCCGTCCAGCTCGGCCGGCGTTGCCGCCTCGAGGCGCCCGCTCACTTGGCCCCGCCCGCCGGACGGGCGAGGGAGGCCGGCGCCACGGCGTCGGACTCACGCAGGTAGCGGGCCGCGGGGGCGTGCTGCGGGCGACCGGCGGCGAGCCACGCGAGGGCGAGGTGGGCGGCGGAGACCGGGGTGTCCTCGGTGCCGGCGACGAGGCTCGCCCCGGCGGAGGCCAGCTCGGCCTCGCGGGCGCGGACGCCGGCGCCGGCCACGGGCAGCCCGGCCGGCAGCGTCTCGACGGCGCCGACCTGCGGCCCGCCGAGCGGGCGGCCGGCGGCGTCGTAGCGGCCCCAGTAGAGCTCCTTGCGGCGGGCGTCCAGCGCCGCCACGAACTCGCCGCCTGCGGCGGGGGCGAGCTGCTGCGCCAGGCCGTCGAGCGAGCACAGGCCGTAGACGGGCACGCCCCAGGCGAAGGCCAGGACGTCGGCGCTCGCGAGGCCGCCCCGCAGGCCGGTGAAGGGGCCGGGGCCCTCGCCCACGAGGATCGCGTCGGGGCGCTCCCAGCCGGCGGCGGCGAGCGCGTCGCGCACGGCGGGGACCAGGTCCTCGGCGTGGCGGTGGGTGTCGGTGCCGAGCATCTCGCTCACGATCACCGGCTCGGCGTCGTTGGACACCTCGAGGAGGGCAACGGAAACCACGGACGAGGTATCGAGACTCAGCAGACGCACGCCCGCCATTTTACGCCCGACGGCGCGGGCCCACGCGGTGCGCTCCCTCACGCCCCGTGGGGGCGAGGGGCGCACCCTGGG
>JALAHE010000175.1 GCA_022712075.1 Galactobacter sp. | reverse complement strand
CGAGGGATCCAAGCAAAGCTAGCAGCGCCGCGCCGTCGAACACCCGGCCGTCCGGGCCGCCGCCGGCGTCCGCCGGCACGGGCACGCCGAGCCGGCCGGCGAGGAAGCCGAGCACCTCGCCGAGCGGCGCGGGCGCCTGGTCCACGGCGTGGAGCACGGCGGGCGGGTGGCTCGCGTCCAGCAGGGCGCGGAGCGTGCGCACGAGGTCGGCCTCGTGGATGCGGTTGGTCAGGCGCGCATGGTTGGCCGGGCGGCCGTCGCGCACGGTGCGGACCAAGAAGTCCCGCCCCGGCCCGTAGATCCCGGCGGGGCGCAGCACGAGCGCGCCGAAGAGCTCGCGAGCCACCTCCTCGGTTTCCACGAGGGCGCCGGCTCGCTCGGTTCCGGGCACCGGCGCGTCAGCCTCGGTGAGCAACGCCCCGGCGGGAGCGCCGTCGAACACGCGCGTGGAGGAGACGAGGATGGTGCGCTCCGGCACCGAGGGCAGAGCGGCGCGCAGGTGGCGCAGCGCCGCGGCGGCGCCGTTGCCGCCGTCCGGCAGGGTGATGGGCGGCAGGGAGATGACCGCTGCGTCCGCCTGGGGCAGGCCGCCAGCCGGCGGCCCCGCGGCCAGGTCCGCGGCGACCCGCGTGAAGCCGGCCGGCACCCCGGACGGATCCCGGCGCACCGCGACGACCTCGTCCCCGCGCTCCAGCAGCTGCGCTCCGAGGGCCGTGCCGAGCGCACCGCAGCCCACGAGCAGCACCCGGCTCACGCTGACACCCCCAGCCCGCCGAGCACCCCTGGGCCCACGAGCGGCGTCGAGACGTCCTTCCACGTCTTGACCCAGGTCATGTCCTCGGCGCGCAGCTCCTCGCCGCACGCGCTGCAGACCTCGCCGCGCGTGCTCTCGTGCCCGCACGCGTTGTGCAGCAGGCCCATGTGCCCGCCGCCCTCGGGGAAGGGGAGGTGCCGCTCGCTCCACACGGCGAGCTGCTGGAGCACTGGGAGGAGCTCGGCGGCGGCCTCGGTGGCCGCGTAGCCGCGGCGCAGGCGCCCGCCGCCGTCGCGGTAGTCGACGCGCGTGAGGAGCCCCGCCTCCTCCATGGAGCGCAGGCGCCGCGAGAGCACCGCCTCGGAGATTCCCAGGCCGTTGCGCAGCTGCTCGAAGCGCCCGCGGCCCTGCAACACATCACGCACGATGACGAGCACCCAAGGGTCGCCGAGCACGTCGAGGGAGCGCCGGATGGGGCACTCGTTCTCCGACCAATCTGAACGCAGCGGCACTGGCTTCCTCCCGGGTGGGTGCTTCGGTTACGCTCCCTTCAGCATATAACTTCGTTCAAGAAAGTCATCATGTCGACGAGCCAGCACCCCGCCCGCCGCATCCACCCCGCTTGGTGGGTGGCCCTCGCCACCTTCCTCGCGCTCTTCGGCGCCGCCGGCTTCCGCGCCGCCCCCGGAGCGCTCATGATCCCGCTGCACCACGAGTTCGGCTGGTCGATGTGGGTCATGTCCCTTGCCGTGAGCGTGAACCTGCTGCTCTACGGGCTCGTGGCACCCTTTGCCGCGGCGCTCATGCAGCGCTTCGGTGTGCGCCGCGTGGTGACCGCGGCGCTCGCGCTCGTGGCCCTCGGTGCCGCCGGCTCCACCCTCATGAACGCCTCGTGGCAGCTCTTCGTCTTCTGGGGCGTGCTGATCGGCGGCGGCACGGGCGCCATGGCCCTCGTCCTGGCCGACACCGTCGCCAGCCGCTGGTTTGTCCGCAGCCGCGGGCTCGTCATGGGCGTGCTTACCGCCGGGCAGGCGGCGGGGCAGCTGGTGCTGCTGCCGCCCGTCGCCTCCCTCGCCGACTCCGTGGGTTGGCGCTCGGCCTCCCTGCTCATCGCCGCAGCCGCGCTGATCGCGCTGATCCCCGTGCTACTCCTGCTGCGAGAGCGCCCCTCGGACCTCGGCGTCCTGCCGTACGGGCGGCGCGCCCCCGGCGCCGGGCACGGCACCCCCGGCGAGGCCGGGCCGGAAGGCGAGCGCACGACGTCGGGCGCTTCCGTTGGCGAGCCCCTGGCCTCCCGCGGGGAGGCGCCGGGCGGGCCAGACGACGGCTGGGCCGGCGAGGAGGGCCCAGCGCCGGGGCGCGGGGCGGCGGCCGGGCGCGAGGCGATGCGCCACGCTCTGGACGTCCTGAGGCGCGCGGCCAAGACCCGCGTGTTCTGGGCGCTCGCAGGAGCCTTTGCGATCTGCGGGGCCACGACCAACGGCCTCGTGGGTGTGCACTTCATCCCCTCCACGCACGATCACGGCATGCCGGCCGCGACCGCCGCGACGCTCCTGGCCGCCGTGGGCGTGCTCGACGTCGCCGGGACCATGGCCTCGGGCTGGCTGACCGACCGGTTCGATCCGCGGATCCTGCTGGGCCTCTACTACGGCTTCCGTGGCGTCTCGCTCGTGCTGCTCCCGTTCCTGCTCTCCGACGCTGTGCACCCCTCGATGGTGCTGTTCGTGGTGGTCTACGGCCTCGACTGGGTCGCGACCGTGCCGCCCACCGCCGCCCTGTGCCGCCAGTACTTCGGCGAGGACTCGACCGTGGTGTTCGGCTGGGTGTTTGCGGCTCACCAGGTGGGCGCGGCGATCGCCGCCGCTGCCGCGGGCGGCGTGCGCGAGCTCTTCGGCGAGTACACCTACGCATGGTGGGGCGGCGCGGCGCTGTGCGTCGTGGCCGTGGTGCTGTCCCTGGCGATCGGGCGCCGACCGGGCGCGCGGAGCCGGGTCAACGCGGAGGCCTAGAGTCGGCCGAGAGCGCGGCCTAGCGCCGGCCTAGAACCGAACTAGAGCGCGAACGCCACGTCGCTGGGCGGGGAGATGTAGTCGTCCTTGTGCGTCACGGGCGCGGCCAGCAGGCCCGTCGCGGCGTCGATGAGGAAGTAGCCGACCGCCTGCCAGCTGCCCTTCGCGTCGCCGCGCTCGAGGGCCGCCTCGTGCGAGGCGCACAGCCCCACGACCATCCCGCCGAGCACGCCCGAACGCGCCTTCAAGAGGTTCTCGGGGACGTGGCTCAGCTCCGGGTGCCCGTAGCTGAAGGCGCTCGCGAGGCCCGGGTTGTTCCTGACCGAGTCGGCGATGATGCCCCGGACCGAGGGCAGGGAGCCGAGCTGTTGCAGGCAGCGGGCGCGCCAGCTCGGCACGGGCAGGGCCTCGAGGTGCTCCACCCACGGAAGGATCCGCACGGCGATCTGCTCGGCCAGGCTCGGCTGCTCCGGCAGGCCCGCCAGCAGTTCCTCGCGCCGGCGCGACATGTCGTCCCGGCCGCGCCCCAGGAGGGCGAGGATGAGGCCCTCGCGGCCGCCGAAGTGGTACTTGATGGCCGAGTGGTTGGCGCTGCCGGCGTGCTCGGTGATGCGGCGGTTGGAGACGGCGTCCACGCCCTCCGTCGCGAAGAGCTCCTCGGCGGAATCGAGCAGGATCTCGCGCGCCTTGTCGCTGTGTTGTCCCATGGCTTCCTTCTGCGGCGCTCGGCCCGGCCTGCGCCGGGTGTCACTCCACGCTACCGCCCCCGCTGGACGGCCCTTTCCTGTGCGTTTGCCAACAGTCGTCGGCTCATCGACCCAAATTTACGCCACGTGGCGTAAATTGTTCTCCTGCCCTTCGCGGGCCGTCCTACCGAATCTCCGCGCCGACCCGAGCGCACACGCAGCAGGAGCCTTGTCTTGACCCAAGCCACACCCACCCCGTCTGAGTCCTCACCCCCCGAGGGCGGCGGAAGGCACCTGGCCGACGACGCGGCGTCGGGCATCGACACCGCGCTCGCCGAGCGCGCGGAGACGGACAGGGCCAACGGCCCCGCCGCCGAGGCCGCTGACGCGGAGTCCGCGGATGCGGAGCCCACGGAGGAAGAGAAGGCGGCCGCGGCCGCCAAGCGCGCCAAGGCCGAGACGATCGGCCGCTACGTCGCGATGTTTGTCATGCCCGTCCTCATGGTCGGCATGATGATCTGGGGCTACCTCTTCTCGATGCACAACCCCACGCCGCACAACATGCCGGTGGTGGTGGCTGGCGCCGAGGCGTCCTCCCTGAGCCAGGCGATCGAGGCGAGCGACCCCGACGCCGTCGAGGCGTCCACGGCCGAGAACGCCGAGGAGGCCCGCCGCCAGGTCACCGACCGCGAGGTCGCCGCCGCCGTGGTCGTGGAGGGCAAGACCGCCACGCTCTACACGGCCACCTCGGCCGGCGCTTCCCAGGCCGGCACCATCGCCCAGCTCGTGACGCCCTCCCTCATCGAGGCCGGCCTGACCATCAAGAGCGAGGACCTGGCGCCGCTGCCGGACTCCGACCCCGCCGGCCTCGGCGCCATGTTCATGGCGACCGCGCTCGTCATGGCCGGCTATCTGCCGCTGTCCATCACGCTCTCCAACGCGCCGACGCTCATGCGCTTCCGCCGCTTCGTGCCGCTCCTGGCCGGCTGGGCCGCCCTCGTGGCCGGCCTGACGTGGCTCGTGACCGGCCCGATCCTGGGTGTGGTGTCCGCGGAGGACGCGTGGGCCGTGTTCGGCATCGCGGCACTCGGCGTGTTCGCGATCGGCGCCGTGCAGCTCTTCCTGACGCGCATCATGGGCCCCATGGCCGTGCTCGCGGCGATGTTCCTGCTCATGGTGCTCGGCATGCCGGCCTCCAACCTCTCCATCTCGATGTACACGGCGCCGCCGTTCTACGTCTTCCTGCACTCCTTCCTGCCGACGCCCGCGATCGGCGAGGCCATGCGCTCGGTGCTGTACTTCGGCGGCAACGGCGCCTGGCCGCACCTGCTGGTCCTGATCATCGGCGCCGTCGCCGGCCTGGCGCTGACGCTGCTGATCGATGCCCTCAAGCGCCGCAAGAACCCCACCCCGGGCCTGGTCATGGTCAACATGCCCTCGCTGCACGGCGGACCGCGCCCCAAGAGCCGCTTCTGGCGCTACGCCTCGCTGATCTTCTTCCCGTTTGCCATGGTCACGCTCATGCTTTCCTGCATGCTCGGCGCCATGTACTCCCCGACGCCGCGCGACATGCCCGTCGCCGTGGTCGGTGCCAGCGCCGAGCAGGCGCAGCAGGCCGTGGACGGCATGCAGGAGCAGATGGGCGAGATGTTCGATCTGCGCGTCGTGGACTCCGCCGCCGAGGCCCGCGCCCAGGTCGAGGACCGCGAAGTCGTCGGCGCCTTTGTCCTGCCCTCGCGGGAGAACCCGCAGGTCACCGTCATCACCAACCAGTCGGCCGGCTCCAGCGCCGCGCAGACCATCACCCGCGTGTTCACGCAGGTGGCGCAGGCCCAGCAGCTCGAGGTGGTCAACGACGACGTCGCGCCGCTGCCCGAACGCGATTCAATGGGCTCCGTGACGCTCTACGTGGCGATGGGCTGGATCATGGCCGGCTTCATGATCATCGTGGTGGGCGCCAACGCGGCGCCGGCCAGCCGGCCCCTGCGCAAGCTGCTGCCCATCGTGGCCGTGTACTCCGTGGCGATGTCTGCGCTCATCTGGCTCATCGCCGTGCCGTTCACCGGCTCGGTCGACGGGCACTTCTGGCAGCTGCTCGGCACGGGCGCGGTGGTGACGTTCTGCGTTGCCATGTTCGCCACGGTGCTTGAACGCCTCATCGGCCTGCTCGCGATCATCCCCGTGGTGGGCGTGCTGATGTTCCTGGGCGTCCCTTCCTCCGGCGGCGCGCTGTCCATCTACATGGAGCCCGAGCTCTTCCGCGGCCTGCACGAGTGGCTGCCCATGCCCGCCGCCGTCGAGGCCGTCCGCTCGATCCTGTACTTCGGTTCAGACACGCTCGGCACGAGCCTGCTGTGCGTCATGGCCTGGGGCGCCGCCTCGCTGGTCCTCGTCGCGATCATTGACAAGTTCAAGCCCGTGCGCACCACGAGCCCCGTCATCATGGTCCCCGCCCACGGCTCGGAGACGGCGCACTTCCGCGAGCTGGCTCAGAAGGCGGAGCGGGAGGCGGCCGAGGCCGCCGCTGCCGAGCTGCCCGACGGCGCGGGGTCCCGTCCCGAGGGCGGGTCCGGTTCCGGCGACAAGGAGCTCGTCAACGCCTGAGTCGTGTGAGGCGTGCTGCGTGAAGGGGCGGCCCCGGGGATTCCCGGGGCCGCCCCGTTTTATCTTTTGCGCTGACGCGCGGGCCCGGCCGCAGCGGGTGCGGGGGCTTTCCCTCTCCCCGCAGAGTTTGCGTGCCTTGCGTCGTCAAGGGGCAGGTCTTTGCGGCGCAAGGCACGCAAACTTCGGGCGTGCTGAGTGGAATCAGGCCCCGGGCGGCTGGCGGAGGCCGATCAGCCCGCCGAAGGGGTCCTCGATCTGGACGAGCCGCTCGCCGGAGAAGACCGTCTTGGGGCCGCGGTGCACGCGGCCGCCGTGCTTGACGCAGAAGTCTGCGGCCTCGTCGGCGTCCTCCACATCGAAGTAGGGGACCGTGCCCCCGAGATCGGCCCCGGCGTGGTTGAGCTCGTCCTCTGCGTGCAGCGTGAAGCGCACGGAGCCGAGCTCCCACACGGCCAGCTGGGGCATGGCCCGCTCGCCCGGTTTCCCGAAGAGGGCGGTGTACCAGGCGTAGGCGCCATCCAGGTCTGGCGTGAAGAGGAAGACGTTCCCCACGTGGTGCACGTTCAAGCGGTCCATGGTGTTCCCCCGTCCGGCCCCGCGGGGCGGTGCGATGACGGCGTCCGGGGCTGGCCGCCGTCGTGCATTATCCTGGCCCCGCGCCGTCGCGCTGTCGACACCCGAAGATGGAGTGCGACATGTCGTGAAAACCCGCGTCTTCACGACATTTCGCACTCCAACTTCAGGTCTTGATGAGGGTGCGGCTGGTGCGGCGGTGGCGAGGAGACTCGAGCGTGCCGGCCTACGCGGGCGTCGCCCGGGCCGCCTCGCGCCGGGAGTCCATCGCCAGCAGCCCGGTGAGGAGCGGGGTGAGCTGTTCCCGCGCGACGTCGGGGTGCTCGGGATGGAACTGCACGCCGAGCGCGGGCGCGCGGTGATGCGCCACGGCCTCGATGGTGCCGTCGGCGGCCCGGGCGATCACCCGCAGGCCGGGCGCCAGCGCGCCCACGGCCTGGTGGTGCGTGCAGCGCACCTCGTGCGGGAGGTCAATCGGGTAGGCGGCGCGCGCCGGGTGGAGCCCGGTGGTGACAAACGGATCGGCGGCGTGCGCCGTGTGCCCGGCCATGTCCTGGACCAGGGTCCCGCCGAGCGCGACGTTCATGAGCTGCAGCCCGCGGCACACCCCGAGCAGCGGCGTCCCGGACGCGACGCGGGCGCGGATGGCGGCGGCGCTGACCTCGTCCGCCCACGGCTCGTGGTGGCCGGCGCCCGAGTAATCCTCCGGCCCGCCGTACAGGGCGGGCGAGACGTCCTCCCCACCGAGCACCACGAGCACCGAGGCGAGCGCGGCCTCCCGCAGGACCCGAGGCGCCGGCGCCTCGGCGGCCGGCACGAGGACGGGACGCAGCCCGGCGGCCTCGGCCGCGAGCACGGCCGCCTCGTTGAGTGCGTCCAGCTCCCGCTGGAACGCCGGGGCGTGGGGGCGCTGGGTGCGGACGTGGAGCAGGAGTGCGGTGGCGTGGCGCATGGCTGGGGGACTTCCTGGCCGCCGGAGGGGGACGCCTTCACCTTGCCAGCGCGGGATCACGGGAAGGTGCCAGCCCGGTGACGGCCGTGTTGCGGGCGGGAACCGACCGGGCGGCGGCCGCCCGGCCCCTGGCGCTGGCCCGTCCCGTCCCGACCGGGCCGGCCCCGCCCCGACCCGGCCCCGCGCCTAGCGCGACGCCGGCGCGGAAGGTGCCGAAGCGTCGTCGGGCAGGGCAGCCTCCGGCGCGCCCGCCTGAACGGAAGGCACCGCGAGCACCGAGCGCGAGGTCCACAGCAGCGTCAGCGCCGCCGCGAGGCACAGCGCCTCGGTGATCGTCATGGCCCAGACCACGCCGTCGAAGCCCCACAGCGCCCGCGCCCCGAAGACCACGGGGATGAAGAGCACTCCCTGCGCCACGGCCAGGATCGCCGCGTTGCGCATCTGGCCCGTGGCCTGGAAGAGCGCGATCGCGAGCCCCGTGAGGCCGTTGAAGAGCGTCGCCACGAGCATGGCGGTGAGGATCTTGGTCCCGTCCTCGATCACCGCCGGGTCCGCGCTGAACAGCGCAAAGACGCCGTCGCGGAAGAGGAACACCACGCCGGAGAACACCACGGCGATGCCGAGGATCGCCGCGGCGCTCGCCACCAGCGCCCGGCGCAGGCGCTCCACGTTCCCTGCCCCGTGGGCGTAGGCCAGCAGCGGGATGATGCCCATAAACACGCCCATGCCGATCATCTCGGGCAGCTGCGCGATGCGCAGGGCCACGCCCATGGCGGCGAGCAGCGCGGCGCCGTAGCCCACGGCCACCCAGTTCATGACGAGCGTGGTGACGATGAGGAACGAGGACTGCAGCAGCTCGGAGGCGCCGACGCCCATGACCTCGCGGACCATCGGGCCGTCCACGCGCAGATCGCGCGGCGACACCGAGGCATGCCGCGAACGCTTCGAGATCCACCACAGGTAGTAGCCGGCCATGACCACGTTGGAGAGGCCGAGCGCCAGTCCAGCGCCCGCCACGCCCCAGCCGAGGACCAGGATGAAGAGGACGTCGAAGACGAGGTTCGCCGCGGTGGAGGCGATGAGCCCGGTCATGGACGCGACGGCCGCGCCCTCGGCGCGCACCACCTGTTCCAACGCGAAGCAGACAACGTAGACGGGGCAGAAGCCGAACATGAGCGCGATGTAGAGGGCCGTGGGGGCCAGGGTCTCGCCCGAGGCGCCCACGGCCTGGGCGATCGGGGTCGCGAAGAGCACGCCGACTACGGCGAGCACGGCGCCGGCGGCGAGGGCGCCCCAGAAGGTGAAGGACGAGACGGCTCGGATTCGCGCCTCGGTGGCGGGGGTCGCGGCGAGGGCGGCGGAAGGGGACACGG